>JBAQUE010000167.1:0-18962 GCA_049297315.1 Rugosibacter sp. | reverse complement strand
GCGGATGCGGTCTTCGTCGAGATTGGCCACGGCTTCGCGCAGCTTGGCCGACAGGCGCTCGCGATAGGCGGCCAGCGCGGCGGGCAACAACGGCTCGGCGGCGCGCACCTGTTCGCGCATGCGCGTGGCGCCTGTGCGCAACACCTCGGCCAGCTTGGCGCCTTCGCGTTCACGGCTGGCGGCAAACTCGTCGAGCAGCGTGGCGAACAGCGCCATCGCAGTAGTTTGCAATTGGTCGGCGGCGACCGTGTCATCGGCCAGCACACCGGGCCAGCGCAACACATCGGCGACGGACAGCGGCTTGGCCTGCGGCAAGGCCTGGCGCACGGCGGCATCCATGCGCCCCAGTTCGGCCAGCAGCGCGGCATTCGGTGTACGTTCGCGTGCGGCGCCGCCTTGCGCCGGTTGCGCCAGCAGATAGGCGCGGCATTCGAGCTTGCCGCGACCGATGCGTTCGGTGATTTTTTCGCGCAGCGGCATTTCCAGGAAGCGCAACTCTTCGCCGAGACGGAAGCTGATGTCGAGGTAGCGCGAATTGACGCTCTTGATTTCGAGGTTCAGCATCGCGCTGCCCAAATCGCGGCTGGCGGCGGCATAACCGGTCATGCTGTGGATCATCGATAAGCACTCATAAAAGGTTGGGAAACCGGCCCCGCTGGCATGCCGCTGTTTACAGCACGGGCGGGAACAGCGAGAATCGGCAGAGTATAACAATCCGCCTTATGTCCCACGCAAGCAACCATCCCCTGCCTTCCGGCTATATGCTGGAAGGGTATCGCATCGAACGCCCGATCGCGGCTGGCGGGTTTTCCGTCGTCTATCTGGCGTACGACGCCAAACAGATGCCGCTGGCCATCAAGGAATACATGCCGCAACGGCTGGCCCTGCGTGACGCCGGAGAAACCGATGTCCGCATCGCACCAGCGCATCAGGCGGAATTCCAGCGCGGGCTGACTTATTTCTTCGAAGAAGCGCGCGTGTTAAGCGGCTTGCATCACCCGAACGTCGTGCGCGTGACAAACTTCTTCCGCGCCAACTCCACAGCCTACATGGCCATGCGCCTTGAACGGGGGCGCACCCTGCATGAACACGTTCATGCACAGCACGGGCGCATCAGTGAAGCCAGGTTTTTCAGCCTGTTTGGCCAACTATTGCACGGGTTGGGCGAAGTGCACAGCGCCGGTTTGTTGCATCTGGACTTGAAGCCGGCCAATATCTGGCTGCGCTGCGACAACACGCCGGTAATCCTCGATTTCGGCGCCGCGCGTTTTGCCGTGGATATCGGCCCGCCCGCGCCACGCGCCATGTACACACCTGGCTATGCCGCGCCCGAGCAGTATCATGGCAACTACACGCTGGGACCCTGGACCGACATCTACGCCATCGGTGCCTGCATGTATGCCACGCTGGCCAAGGCAGCGCCACCAGCCGCCGATGACCGTCTCGTTGATGACTATTTGCAACCGGCGCGGCAGCGCTTCAGCGATTTCTATTCGCCACGCCTGCTGATCACCATCGATGAGTGCCTGCGTCTTTCTCCAGTCCTGCGGCCGCAAAACACCCGCAATCTGCAGGCATCCCTGGCCAAAGCGGGGAGTTACGGCTGGCCGGCATGGTTGAGAAAACTGCGTCACCATCTGCAACTCCAGCCCTTCCATCCTGATAGAAAGTAACCATGAACCACGCCGAAATTTCCAGCATCCCGCGCACCGGACGCACACCCCAGCAACTGCGCGAATTGAAAATCACCCGCCACTACACCTGCCATGCCGAAGGCAGTGTGCTGGTGGAATTTGGCAACACCAAGGTGTTGTGCACCGCCAGCGTCGAAGAATCCGTGCCGCCGTTTATGCGTGGCAAGGGGTCCGGCTGGGTCACTGCCGAATACGGCATGCTGCCGAGGTCAACCCACACGCGCAGCGCGCGCGAAGCGGCGAAGGGCAAGCAGTCCGGCCGCACGCAGGAAATCCAGCGCCTGATCGGCCGCAGCCTGCGCGCGGTGACTGACCTGGCTGCCCTCGGCGAGCGCCAGATCACGCTGGATTGCGATGTGCTGCAAGCCGATGGCGGCACGCGCTGCGCCTCGATCACCGGCGCTTGCGTCGCGCTGCATGATGCGCTGGCGACCTTGGTGGTTAGTGGCAAACTGCCCGCCAATCCGCTGCGCGAACTGGTCGCCGCCGTCTCGGTCGGCATCGTCGAGGGGCAGCCGCGCCTCGACCTGGATTATGCCGAAGATTCCGCCTGCGACACCGACATGAATGTGGTGATGACCGCCAGCGGCGGCTTGATTGAAGTGCAGGGCACGGCCGAAGGCGCGCCGTTTTCGCGCGCCGAGCTGGATGGGCTGCTGGAACTTGCCACGCTCGGCATCAACCATATCCTCCAGACGCAATGCACGGCGCTGGGGATTTGATGCGATTCATGCAATTCACCACGGTGATTCAAAAAGGGTGGGGCTAGTCCCATGCAAAAACTGATCCTCGCTTCAAGCAACGCCGGCAAACTGCGCGAGTTTGCCGAGCTGCTCGCGCCGCTGGATTTCCAGCTCGCGCCACAAGCGGATTTCGCTGTGCCGGAAGCCGACGAGCCGCATGCCACGTTCATCGAGAATGCACTGGCCAAGGCGCGTCACGCTGCGCGACTCACCGGCCTGCCTGCGCTGGCCGATGATTCCGGGTTGGTCGTACCGGCGCTGGGCGGCCAGCCCGGGGTGCATTCGGCGCGCTATGCGGGCGAACCGAAAGATGACCGGCGCAACAACCGGAAGCTGGTTGCGGCGCTGGCAAATGTCACTGACCGGCGCGCGCATTATGTCGCCGTACTGGTGCTCGTTCGCCATGCGGATGACCCGCAGCCGCTGATCGGCGAAGGCGAATGGCATGGCGAGATCATCGCCATGCCGCGTGGTGATGGCGGCTTTGGCTACGATCCGCACTTTCTGATTTCTGATTTGCGACGCACCGCCGCCGAGCTGGATGCAGCAGAAAAAAACCGCCGCTCGCATCGCGGCCAGGCCCTGGCGCAACTCATTGCCAAACTAAAGCATGCCGCCTGAACGCCGCACCATTCCCTTAGTCGCCGTCTCGCCATCCGCTACGGCGAGGAGAGCGTCTTTTGCTCGACCGCCCTGTAGCGCAGGGGCTTCACCAGCGCCGACTTTTAATAGCGCTTCAAGCGGCGCAACCGCTTCCGGCCTTGCCGCGCCGCCACCGCTGGCGCTGTATGTGCACTGGCCGTGGTGCGTCAAGAAATGCCCTTACTGCGACTTCAATTCGCACGAAGCCAAGGCGGAGATTGACGAAGCGGCGTATCTGGCCGCGCTGATCGCCGACCTCGAAGCCGCGCTGCCGCAGATATGGAACCGGCCCGTCATCAGCATCTTCATCGGCGGCGGCACGCCCAGCCTGATGAGCGCACACACGGCGGATGCCTTGCTCTCCGCCATCCGCATGCGCCTGCCCTTGCAGCCAGAAGCGGAAGTCACGCTGGAAGCCAACCCCGGCACTGCCGAAGCCGGGAAATTCAAAGCCTTTCGCGAGGCTGGCGTGAATCGGCTGTCGCTCGGCATCCAGAGTTTTGCCGACGACAAGCTCAAGGCGCTCGGCCGCATCCACGACAGCCGCGAAGCGCGGCAGGCGATTGATTTGGCATTGATGCATTTCACCCGAGTAAATATCGACCTGATGTACGCGCTGCCGCAGCAAAGCTTTGCCGAGGCGGAGCGCGACATCGGCACGGCGATTGCCAGTGGCGTCAGCCATGTTTCGGCTTACCACCTGACGCTGGAGCCGAACACGCCGTTCCATCACACGCCGCCGCCGCTGCCCGACGACGACATCGCTGCCGACATGCAGGAGATGATTGAAGCCAGATTAGCCGCAGCAGCGTTTGTGCATTACGAGACATCCGCCTTTGCCAAACCCGGCGAGCAATGCCGCCACAACCTCAACTACTGGACGTTTGGCGATTACCTGGGCATCGGCGCGGGCGCGCATGCCAAGCTGTCCAGCCACGCGGAGATCTGGCGCGAGGCGCGCCAGCGCCATCCACGGGCTTATATGGAAAGTGTGACGCAGGGCAACTTCATCAACACACGGCAAACGATTAGCGCGGCCGATTTGCCCGGCGAATTCATGATGAATGCGCTGCGCCTGAACGATGGTTTTCCGCTGCGCCTATTCACCGAACGCACCGGCCTGCCGTTGGCGGCGATCGAAAAGTCGGCGCTGGCGGCACGGCGCGAAGGGCTGCTGGAGACGCTGGGAGACACGCTGCGGCCGACGCTACAGGGGCGGCGCTTCCTCAACCAGTTGCTGGGGCGCTTTCTGGCGGATTAAAGCCAGCCCATGCGACGGAAGCGGTGGTACAAAACCCCGCAGGCGGTCGCAATCACCATCAGCGCCACGGGATAACCGTACGCCCAATCCAACTCCGGCATCGCCTTGAAGTTCATCCCCCAGATGCCGGCAAACGCCGTGGCCACGGCGAAAATACCGGCCCAGGCAGCAAGCCGCTTGCCCACTTCGCTCTGGTCTATCGCCACTGACGACAAGCTGACCTGGATCGCCGTGCCTATCGTGTCGCGTATGCCGTCGAGGCTGGCATTGATGCGCGTCAGATGGTCATACACATCACGAAAATAATCGCGGCTATTGGCGCACACCGGCGGTACGCGGCCACTGGTCAACTTGCCCACTGCCTCCATCAGCGGCAGCACGGCATGCTTGAGCGTCACTGTGCGGCGTTTGACTTCATACAAGCGCTCGATGTTCGGGCGCGCCATGCCCTTGTCGAACAGATGCTCTTCGATGACTTCCAATTCCGTTTCGACACTGTCGATGACCGGGAAATAACCGTCCACCACCGCATCCATCAAGGCATACAGCACAAAGCCCGCACCCTGCCTGAGCAGTTCCGGCTCGCGTTCGCAGCGTTCGCGCACGCCAAGCAGCGGGTGGCTGCTACGGTTGCGCACCGAGAGGATGAAATTGCGGCCGACGAAAATATTCACCTCACCAACGACCAGTTCTTCTTGTGCCTGTTCCAGTGTATGTACAACGGCAAACAGGGTCTCACCGTATTCCTCGATCTTCGGCCGCTGGTGGCCATGGTGGGCGTCTTCGATGGCCAGCGGATGCAGGTCGAATTCCTCGCGCATCTTGTCCAGTTCGGCCGGCGTGGCGTCGCGCAAGGCCACCCAGACAAAACAATCAGGTTGCTGCAAATAATCGCTGATCGCCTCGATCTCGATATCGGCGAGCTTTTTGCCTTCGCGGTAGGCAACGCAGTTGATCAGCATATGCAGCGCTCCATGGCAGCTGGTTCCGGTTAAAAATTGGCTATCCCATTTTCCTGTTATTTTGCACGCATAAGAAAACGAGCATCAAGACTTTCCTGCCCTGTTTACTTGTGCGCTAACCCCCTAAGCAGCTGGCGGTTATGATGCGCAATGTTTCCATCCAGATATCGGGTTTGACATGCCTCATGCAGCCATACAAGCCACGCAGGCCACGCGCCTTCAAGTGCAGCCCCTCGCCGGTGCGGTGGGCGCGCTGATTACCGGCATCGACCTGCGGCGGCCGCTGGATGCTGCGGCCATCGCCGCAATCCGCGCCGTCTGGCTGGCCAGCGGCGTGGTTTTCTTCCGCGACCAGGATTTGCCGCCCGCCGAATTCCAGGCGTTTGCCGAATGCTTCGGACAAGTCGTTGAATATCCCTTCGTGAGAGGCATCGAAGGCTTTCCGCTAATCATCCCGGTGCTCAAGTTGCCGCACGAGCGCAACAATTTCGGCGGCATCTGGCATACCGACACCGCCTATCTGGATGAACCGCCGATGGCCACGATGCTGATCGCGCGTGAAGTGCCGCCATTCGGTGGCGACACCCTGTTCGCCAGCGGCTATGCGGCTTTCAACGCCTTGCCGCCGGCCATGCAGGAAATGCTTGAAGGCCTGCGCGGGGTAAACACCTCAACCAAGGCCGACACCACCAAAACGCGCGAAGACCGCATCAAAGACGCTGCCGGCAAGGGCGTGCACGACTATGCGGCAGAACACCCGGTGGTGCGCACGCATCCGGAAACCGGGCGCAAATCGCTATACGTAAACTTTGGCCATACCGCGCGCTTTGCCGGGATGACCGAGGAAGAAAGCAGGCCGCTGCTGGATTTCCTGTTCGCCCATCAGGTGCGCCCGGAATTCACCTGCCGCTTTTCCTGGCGCGTCGGTTCAATCGCCTTCTGGGACAATCGTTGTACCCTGCACAATCCGGTCAATGACTATCATGGGTACAAACGGCTGTTGCATCGTGTAATCTTGCGCGGCGATAAGCCGTATTGATCAATATCGTCAAACTGCTTTGCAATGCAATCTTCGGAGAGTGCAAAAAAAACTGCCACGCATTTTTCCTTGGCCAAACCTTGACCCAAAGGAGACACCCATGTTCAAACCCTTCGCTATGATCGTCTTGATGGCTAGCGTCCTATCAGTTGCCATACCCATGGCGGCACAAGCGGCGACATCATCGACCACTGTTACGCCACCGCCACCCGTCGTTCCACCACCCCCGCCCAAGCCCGTTTGGCGTGGTCCGCTGGCGCCGCCCGCGATAACCGACGTCAGCCGCGCCTACGAATTTCGTACCCAGATCAACGGCAACCCGCAATGCCAGCGTTTCGCCACGGAAGCCGACGCCGTGTTTCTGAATGGCGCGCTCGACGATGCGCAGAAAGCCGCCAAGCTCAAAGCCATCGGTGAGGAAGCCAAAACCAGCAATTGCCTCAACTGAAATCCTTGGCCGCCCACGCTCAGGCGCAGCGGCGGAAGATGACGTCCCACACGCCGTGCCCCAGGCGCAGGCCGCGCGTCTCAAACTTGGTTTGCGGCCGGTAGGCGGGACGCGGCGAGAAACCGCTGGCGGTATTTTCCAGGAGCGGTTCGGCAGAAAGCACAGCCAACATCTGCTCGGCATATTCCTGCCAATCGGTGGCGCAGTGAATATAACCGCCCGGCAGCAGGCGCTGGGCCAGCAGATGCACAAACGGTGGTTGAACCAGCCGCCGCTTCTGCTGGCGTTTCTTGGGCCACGGGTCGGGGAAGAAAATATGCACGCCGGAAAGGCTTCGCGGGGCAAGCATGTCGCGCACGACTTCAACGGCATCATGCTGGATCACGCGCAGGTTGGTCAGCTCGCGCGTGGCGATTTCCTTGAGCAGGCTGCCCACGCCGGGGGTGTGCACTTCGATGCCGAGGTAATCGTTTTGCGGATGCGCGGCAGCAATGGCGGCTGTCGTCTCACCCATGCCGCAGCCGATTTCGAGAATTCTCGGCGCTGACGATACGGCGCGTCCAAATACGGCGTCCATATCCAGCAACTGCGCCTGATACGGAATGCCCCACCGTGGCATGCCCTCCTCATGAAAACGCCGTTGCGCGGCGGAAACGCGCCCCTGACGCAGCACAAAGCTGCGGATAAGACGCTCAGGCGTCTGTGCGCCGTTATCGGTGGGGAAAGGGTGCATAGGTGTGCGGGCTTTCTTGATTAACCGGGACAGGATTGACGGGCTTTTTCCCTGCGGCCTCTGGCGTGTTATCAGGTACCGGGACACCGGCTATCGTCGCCATCGCCGCCAGCGGATCATCCCGCAACAAGGCCGTCAAATCGTAACGCGGCCCTGCCATGGCTTGCGGCAGCGTGGCGCAGGCGGCGCCCAGCTCAAACTCGCCGAGCGCGGCGCCGATGTTGTCCTTGAGTTTGAGCGCACGGACCAGGTCAAGCCACTGCACGGCGGAAGCCTGTTCGCCAAAGTAATAACCCGCCAAGTCATGCACGATGGTTTCAATCGCCTGCGCATGCTGCGCATGCCAGCTTGCGTAGGCTTGCTGGATGGCTAAGGATTGTTCCGGCAGGTCAAGGCAAGCGGCGGCCAGCAGCGACACGCCATGCGCCAGGCCGAACAGGCGCTGGCGCACAAGGATTTCCGGCTTGCCAAATGCATAGCCCTCGCGGCCGGGCAGCACATTCAATGCTGGCGGCGCTACGGCAGGCTGCTCGGCAGGTGACTCAACTGGCGCAGAGGGTGCAGCTTCGGCTGCCGGCGCCAATGGCTGCTCAATCGGATGCGCGGGATGCGCGCTATCGGGAGCCGGTAAAGCGGGAACCGTTTCCGGCGTCACTTCAGGCACAGCGGCTGGCGCAAGTTCCGCTGCGGCCTCCTCGGCGCGAGCCGGGGCCAGCAACGCGCTGAGCGCGAACAGCAGAATAATCCGCAGCTTCACTTGCCGCCGATCAGGCCACCGCTGGGCGAGCTGGGCGCTGCCGCATAAAGTTTTTTGGGCATGCGGCCAGCCAGCCAGGCATCGCGCCCCGCTTCGACGGCTTTTTTCATCGCCCCCGCCATGCGCACCGGATCCTGCGCGGCGGCAATCGCGGTATTCATCAGCACGCCATCGCAACCCAGCTCCATCGCAATCGCGGCATCCGACGCGGTGCCCACACCGGCATCGACCAGCACCGGCACCCTGGCCTGCTCGATGATGAGCTTGAGATTCCACGGGTTGAGGATGCCCATGCCGGAACCGATCAGCGAGGCCAGCGGCATGATCGCCACGCAGCCGATGTCTTCGAGCATGCGCGCCTGCACCGGGTCATCGGTGCAATACACCATGACCTGAAAGCCATCTTTCACCAGGGTTTCCGCGGCGCGCAAGGTTTCCGGCATATTGGGGAACAGGTTCTGCGCATCGCCCAGCACTTCGAGCTTGACCAGCGCATGGCCATCGAGCAGTTCGCGCGCCAGGCGCAGGGTACGCACGGCGTCATCGGCGGTGTAACAACCGGCGGTGTTGGGCAGGATCGTGAATTGTTCGGGCGGCAAGACTTCCAGCAGCGAAGGCTGCCCCGGTTCCTGGCCGATGTTGGTGCGGCGAATGGCCACGGTAATGATCTCCGCCCCCGAGGCGTCGATGGCGGCGCGCGTCTGCGCGAAATCCTTGTACTTGCCGGTGCCGACCAAGAGCCGCGAGGCATAGGCCTTGCCGGCGATGATGAGCGGATCGGCGAGCGACTGCGGATGGGTTGGCTGGTTCATGGTGATGTTCCTGCGTTGTTTGTCACTTTTTCAGCCGCCGCCGACGGCGACGACGATTTCAATTCTGTCGCCTGCGGCCAGCAGCGTTTCGGCATGGCGGCTTTTGGGCACGATCTCGCCATTTTTTTCTACCGCCACGCGCTTGCCGGCCAGCTCGCGCATGGCCAGTAGCGCCGTGACAGTGAGTGGCGCTGGCAGGTGTTGCTTCTCGCCGTTGATCGTGATTTCCATCGGGCGATTTTACTTCAGCAAGCGCCGCCGGGTCAGTTGCAAGGCGACCCAGAAGGCGACGCAGGCCATCGCCAGCAAGGCGACTACATGCAGCGCGATGTCATGCGGCACTTCGCCAAACACCAGCGGGCGGATCAGCGCCACGGCATGGGTCAGCGGCAGCCAGGCCGCCACCGCCTGCACTGCCAGCGGCAATTGCGTTTGCGGGAAAAACACGCCGGACAATAGCACCATCGGGGTGAGGAACAAGGTGAAGTAGTACATGAAAAAATCATAGGATGGCGCCAGCGCCGTCATGATCAGCCCCATGCCGGAAAACGCCAGGCCGGTAATGAAGATGACTGGCAATACCCACAAGGCCAGCGGCGAGTGCACAAAACCGAGCAGGGCAACGACCAGCAGGATCGCGCTGCCGGACAACATGGCCTTGGCCGCCGCCCACAGCCATTCGCCCGCCACGACATCATCTAACTCAACGGGCGCATACAGGATCGCTTCCCAGGTGCGCTGCATGTGCATGCGCGAGAACGACGAATACAGCGCCTCGAACGAGGCCGCATTCATTGTCGACGCGCACACCACGCCGCTGGCCAGAAAGGCGATGTAAGGCACGCCGGCAACCTGCGGCAGCAAACTGCCGAGGCCATAACCGAGGCCGAACAGGTAGATCAGCGGGTCGGCCAGGTTGCCCAGCAGCGAAGGGATCGCCAGCTTGCGCCACACAAGGAAGTTGCGCCGCCAGACGGCGAATGCGCGGACAGATAACTGCGGCAAGGCGATGTGGTTCAAGGCAAGGGGATAGCTCAAGGTCATTATTCCAATCGGTTGATCATTGGCCATCATGCAACCGGCGGCCCAAAAAGTCGGCGCTGGCCATACGGCGGGAAACCGCTATCGTACCCGGCTTCTGACCATTGTTCCCAAGGCATGCGGCCACCTTGCCCTGTGGCGACAGATGCTGCATGACTCATCGGGTTTTAGCTTGATATACTCTGCGGCTGGCCATTCGCCTCCCCTTTGATAACCGCAATGCGCTCCCTCCTCATTTCCTGCATTTTTTTGCTGGCCGCCTGTTCGAGTGGCCAAAAGACCACTGAAGCGCCTGCGCCAACCCTGGTGCTCGCCGCACAAATTGAAACTGCCAGCGCCAACGCCTACGAATTAAGCGGCGTGGTGCGCGCGCGCCAGGAAGCGCCGCTGGCCTTTCGCCTGCCGGGTGAAATCCGCCAGCGCCTGGTCAAGGCCGGGGATCATGTGAAAGCCGGGCAAGTCTTGATGACGCTTGACCCGCGTGACGTCGAGCAGCAGCTCTCCGCTGCGCGTACCCAGGCCGAGAACGCGCAGGCAAACCGCAAGCGCCTGGCTGACCTGCGCGGCAAAAACTTCATCAGCCAGCAAGCCTATGACAATGCGGCGACCAGCGCGATAGCCGCGCAAGCCGCCATGGTGCAGGCCAGCAACGCCACCAGCTACACGCGCCTGGTCGCGCCGGCGGCCGGGACATTGATGGAAGTCACCGGTGAAGTCGGCCAGGTCGTCGCCCCCGGACAAGCGGTTGCGATGCTGGCCTATGACGGCGAACGCGAAGTCGAAGTCTTCATTCCCGAAGTCCGCCGCGCCAATCTGGCGACGCAAGCTGAAGCGCGGCTTTTTGGCAGCAACGCGACCGACAAGGCCACGCTGCGCGAAGTAGCGGGCGCCGCAGATGCCGCAACCCGTACCTGGCGGGCGCGCTATCTGCTCACTGCTGAAGGCAAAAACTGGCCGTTGGGCGCAACCGCCAGCATCCTGCTGAGCGCATCGAATATTGCCAACGCAGAGTTGAAACGGGTGCCCGTAGCGGCAGTGCTGGACAAGGGGCAAGGCACCATGGTGTGGGTCATCCGCGACGGCAAGGCCACGCCCACATCCGTCAAACCCGTGCGCATCGACAACGAGTACGCCTACATCACGACAGACTTGCCCTCCGGCACGCCGGTCGTCGCCCTCGGCCTGCATTTGCTCAAACCTGGCCAGGCAGTCAAGGTGCGCCCATGAGTTTCAATCTTGCCGCGCTCGCCGTGCGCGAGCGCTCGGTCACGTTGTTTTTTCTCCTGCTCACGGCGGTGGTCGGTGTGTATTCCTTTTTCGCGCTGGGCCGCGCCGAAGACCCCACCTTCACCGTGCGCATCATGATGGTCTCGGCAGTATGGCCGGGCGCATCGGCGCAGCAGATCCAGGATCAGGTCGCCGACCGGCTGGAAAAGCGCCTGCAGGATGTCGAGTACCTGGACAAGATAGAAACCACCGCCCGCCCGGGGCGCGTGGACATGCTGATCGAGATGAAAGACTCGGCGCCGATGGGCAAGGTACTCGACTTCTTCTACCAGGTACGCAAGCGCATGCAGGACGAAGCGCCTTCTTTGCCGCCCGGCGTGCAGGGGCCTTTCGTCAATGACGAATTTTCGGATGTGTATTTTTCGCTGTATGCACTCAGCGCGCCGGGCCTGCCGCCCCGCCTGGTCGCGCGTGAGGCCGAGCGCCTGCGTGGCGAGCTGACCCGTGTGCCGAACGTGCAAAAAGTCCGTATTCTGGGCGAGCGCCCGCAGCGGGTGTTCATCGACCTGGACCAACAGCAAATGAGCGGCCTGGGCGTGCAGCCGGGGCAAGTCATGGATGCGCTGGACGCCTACAACCGCCTGCTGCCGGCTGGCGTCGTCGAGACCCGGGGACCGCGCCTTTACTGGCGTGTGGATGCCGACCTGGCCGATCTTGATGCCATCCGCGCCGTGCCTATCCGCGCCGGTCCACGCCCTGTCCGGCTGGGTGACATCGCCCACATCGACCGTGGCTATGAAGACCCGCCAAGCTACCTGATCCGCGTCAGTGGCAAGGAGTCCATTGTCATTGGCGTGGTCATGCACCCCGGTGAGGACGGGCTGGCGCTGGGCAAGCATCTGGACAAGATGCATGATGAACTCGTGCGCACGCTGCCCGCCGGCATGACATTCAACAAATACATCAACCAGGGTGCGGTCATCGCCATGGCCGTGAATCTCTTCCAGATCAAGTTCCTGATCGCCGTGGGCGTGGTCATGCTGGTCAGCTTCTTTACCCTGGGCCTGCGCCCCGGGCTGATCGTCGGCATCGCCGTGCCGCTCACGCTGGGCATGACCTTCCTGCTGATGCAGCTGCGCGGCATCAGCCTTGACCGCATGTCGCTCGGCGCACTGATCATCGCGCTCGGCCTGCTGGTGGATGACGCCATCATCGCCATCGAGATGATGCTGGTCAAGCTGCATGACGGCTGGGATCGCATCCATGCGGCCGGCCATATCTGGCAGTCAACCGCCGCGCCGATGCTCTCCGGCACGCTGGTCACGGTGATCGGCTTTTTTCCGATCGGCTTTGCCCAGTCGGGCGTTGGCGAATATGCCGGTAGCATCTTCTGGGTGCTGGGTTTCGCCCTGCTTGCCTCGTGGCTGGTGGCGGTCACTTTTACGCCCTACCTCGGCGTACAACTGCTGCACGACACGAAGCGCCATGCTTCTGGCGAAACGGCCGCACATAGCGCGCAATATGACACCGCGATCTACCGCCGCCTGCGCACCCTGATCAAAACCTGCATAAACAACCGCAAGACGATTGTCGCCATCACCATCGGCATTTTCATCATTGCCGTAGTGGGACTCAACCTGCTGGTGAAGAAGCAGTTCTTCCCGAGTTCCGACCGTTCGGAAGTACTGGTCACCATTTTCCTGCCCGAGGGCAGCAGCATAGTCGCGACGGATGCATTGGTTCACCGCATTGAAGACATCCTGCACAGCAAGAAAGAAATCACTTCGCTGGCATCCTATATCGGCGCTGGAGCCCCGCGCTTTTTTCTCGGCATCAACCCGGAACCCCCCAGCCCGGCCTTCGCCAAGATTGTCGCCATCGCCACCGACTTGAAGGCGCGCGATGTGGTGATTGCCGACCTGCAACGGCGCATCGCGCAAGGGGAGTTCCCTGAAGCCCGCATCCGCGTGCACCGGCTGTTGTTCGGTCCACCCGTCGTCTGGCCAGTAAGCTTCCGCGTACTCGGCCCGGATCCCATGGTCGTGCGCAAGCTGGCCGGTGAAGTACGCGACATCATGGCGCGCCATCCGAATGTAGCCGACGCCCACCTGGAGTGGGGTGAGCGTGTCCCCGTTTCACGGCTCAAGCTGGATGCCGAACGACTGAATGCACTCGGGCTGACACCACGTGACCTCGCCGGGCAATTGCAGCTGGCGTGGGGTGGCGCACCTGCCACAGAACTGCGCGAAGATATCCGCAGCGTGCAATTGGTCGCGCGCATCAAACCCGACGCCAGCCGCTCGCTGGCCGACACCCCAATCAAGACACCGGATGGACGCAGCATCACGCTGGAACAGGCCGGATTGATCGAAGTCAGCAGCGAAGACCCTGTCCTCATGCGCTACAACCGCACACCATTCATTGCCGTACATAGTGATGTGCAAGGTGATGCCCAAGCTTCGGACATCATGGTCACCGTGTGGAACCAACTGGCGCCAATGCGGGCAAAACTGCCTGAGGGCTACCGCATCGAAATTGCCGGTACCGGAGAAACCTCGACCAAAGGCGAGGTCTCGATCCAGAAGATGCAACCCATCATGCTGGCGCTGATGCTCATCATCATCATGCTGCAGATGCGCAGCTTTTCCGGCACCTTCATGGTCCTGGCCACCGCCCCGCTCGGCGTGATCGGCGCCACGCCGGCGCTGCTGATCGCCAACAAGCCTTTCGGTTTTGTCGCCCTGCTCGGCCTGATTGGCCTGGCCGGCGTCTTGATGCGCAATACCCTGATTCTCACCAAGCAGATCGACGACAACCTGGATGCCGGCATGGAACCCTGGACCGCGCTGCTGGAGGCCACCGTACAGCGCGCCCGCCCGGTGGTGTTGACCGCGCTGGCGGCGGCGCTGGCGTTCATTCCGCTGACCACCGACGCGCAGTGGGGGCCGATGGCCTTCGTGCTGATCGGCGGCACGCTGGTCGGCACCTTGATCACGCTGCTCTTCCTGCCGGCGTTGTACGCGCTGTGGTTCAAGGTAAGACAACCACAGCCGGCATAGTATGGAATCACGGCTGGCCGAGCTTGAACTCAAACTGAGCCTTGCCGAAGACGCTGTGGATGCGCTTAACCGCACTGTCTTCCGGCAACAGCAGCAGATCGACTTGTTGCAAGCGCAGATGCGTGAGTTATACCGCCAGTTGCAGGCGACGGATGCAGGCCATCCATCAGCACAGGCCAATCCACGCGACGAGATTCCGCCGCACTATTGAAATTTGGATAACGCAGCCACAGGTTGCGCCAGAATTGCATTTCCGTTGACCCAAGTCAAAACACGCCTGGCGCCTGGCGCGCATCATTCATTCTGTAGATAACACAAAACACAGGGAGACCGAGATGGGCGTCATGAGAATGGGTCATGCCAGTATCCGCGTGATGGATATGGCGGCGGCAGTCAAGCACTACGAAAAAGTGCTCGGCTTGAAAACTACGCATACTGATGCGCAGGGTAATGTCTATCTCAAATGCTGGGACGAATGGGACAAGTATTCCCTGATCCTGACAGCTTCTGACACGGCAGGCATCAATCATGTGGCCTACAAGGTCGAGCATGAGGCCGATCTGGATGCGCTGCAAAAACGCATCGAGGATTACGGCATTAAAACCGAGTTCATGCCAGCGGGCGCGCTGCCCTTTGTTGGCCGCATGCTCAAGTTCAACCTGCCCAGCGGACACGAAATGCGCCTGTATGCCAAGAAAGAACTGGTCGGCACGGATGTCGGCTCGGAAAACCCCGATCCATGGCCGGATGACATCCGCGGCGCCGGTGCGCACTGGCTGGATCATTGTCTGCTGATGTGCGAATTGAATCCGGAAAAAGGCATCAACAAGGTCGCTGAAAACACCACCTTCATGATGCAGGTGCTGGACTTCTATTTATCCGAGCAAATCGTCGTCGGGCCGGATAACTCGGTACAGGCAGCGACTTGGCTGTTCCGCAGCAGCACGCCGCATGATATTGCATTTGTCGGTGGCCCGCGCATGGGCTTGCATCACATCGCCTTTTTCCTGGATAACTGGAATGACATCCTCAAGGCTGCCGATGTGATGGCCAAAAACAAGGTGCGGATCGACGTGGCGCCAACGCGCCACGGGGTCACCCGCGGCGAGACGATTTATTTCTACGACCCGAGCGGCAACCGCAACGAAACCTTTGCCGGGCTGGGCTATATGGCACAACCCGACCGTCCCGTCACCACTTGGGACGAAGCGCACCTTGGGCGCGGCATCTTTTATCACACCGGTGAGGTCAACCCTGCATTTACCGAGGTTTATACCTGACCGGACGTCTCCTGTGTACGATGTGGAGCTCCTCTCATCGTGCATCTTCGCAGGGGAGGCTGGTGCTCTCCCCTGCTTTTTTTATTTGGTCTGCTGATCGACAAGTACGTGGACATTCTTGTTGCCCGGCTTGACTATACCACTATTGCCAGTCAGGTCGCCCTTGCCGGGCATGGCTTGGCCTGATTTCGAAACACGCACCTCGATACGCAGTTCCTGCGCGGATGAAATCCTGCTTTGCGGCGACATCGCCTGGCTATCGTCAAGCTTGAAATCATAAGGCAGGTCGGCCACACGCACGCGCTGCACGGCCAGCGGCATGCGCGGACCATTCACCGCGCGGGCAAAAATGAACACCGTTTCGTCCGGCGTGGTTTGCGATCTCAAGGCGGGGCTCAATTCGACACGGCCACTGACCGCGCTGGCTAAGGTTGCCGCATCGGTCGCAGCGTCGCTGGCTTTTGCCGTTGGTGACGCTGGCGCCGCCGTATCACCAGCGCCGACTTTTAGGTTACCGGCCTCACGCGCCCTGACGATGCCGGAGGCGATCATCTGCGACTCATCCGAAGCCGGGTCCATCTGCGCCTGCAAACGCTCCCAATGGCCAACTGCCGCCGCATAGTTTTTTTCCGCGAACGCCTCGGCGCCAGCGAGGAGCAGGGCCTTGGCGTTATTCGGCTCGAGTTGCAGCGCCTGCGCGATCAGCGCATGCGGGCGCCCGGTGAAGTTGCTGGTTTTTTGCAGCAGCACATCGGCCAGTTCGGCCAGCAGGGATGCATTTTTTTCCAGCAGCGGGTTGGCGCGGTCATACGCACGTTCAGCGTCGTCCCAGCGGCTCATCACTTTGTAGGCCCGCGCGAGCAGCACCCAGCCTTCCATGTCATCAGGATTCTGCGCCAGCTTTTTCTCCAGCTGGCTGATCATGCCATTCATCGTGGCCACCGCCTGCGCATTGCGCTCGGCACTGGACAGCAGCGCATCAGGATTACCCAGCAAGAGATACAGGCCGATGGCCGCCACAGGCAACAGCGCCGCCAGCGCCCAGCCATCCCAACGCCGTTTCGGACTTGCCGCAACAGTAGGTGTGGCAGGTGCGTCGTCGAGCAACTGGTGCTGCAACTCATCCCGCGCCTCGGCGTAATCGGCCGCTGAAATCAGGCCATTGGCATAGTCTCTTTCCAGTTCGGCGAGACGATCGCGATGGATCGTCGTATTCAGCGCTGAGGGAACGTCAGCGGAATAGTCGGCGCTGGTGACACGGCGATACTGGCTGCCCTGATCGTTTTTTTTACCGATCCCGCGCCACCACGGGCGCAGCAGCAACACCAGGGCGGCCAGGGTCAGTGCCGCCGCGGCGATAAAAAATGAATTCATGTGTCGGATTGATCCAGCAGTGCCGCCGCATGGCGGCGTTGTTCTTCAGAAAGGGCAGGCGGAGCCGCCATGCGGTTGCGCCGGCGCAGGAAAAACACCAGCGCGCCCAGGCCGCCCGCCAGCAAGATGAACGGCCCGCCCCATAGCGCCCAGGTGGTGGGCTTGACCGGCGGCCGGTAACGCACAAAATCGCCATAGCGGGCGACCATGAAATCAAGGATTTCGCGGTCGGTTTTTCCCTCGCCAATCATTTTGCGTATCTCGCGCCGCAGGTCGTTCGCCAGATCGGCCTGCGATGCGGCCAGTGATTCATTCTGGCAGACCAGGCAACGCAGCTCTTCGCTGATCGCCATCAGCCGTTTTTCCACGGCCTCGTCGGCCGCCAGCGGGGCGGCCTCGCCAGCGAACACGCTGCCCGTGACCAGCGCGAACAGCATCAACACCAGCCAGCGCCTCATCGCGACAACTCCGCCACCAGGGGAAGAATTTTCTTGTTCAATGATTCCGGCGTAATCGGCCCGGTGTGCTTCATGCGGATGATGCCCTGCTTGTCGATGACATAGGTTTCCGGCACGCCATACACGCCATAATCGATGCCCACGCGACCATCGGCATCGACCGCTGTCAGCATATACGGGTTGCCCATGTCCGCCAGCCATTGTTTGCCGTCCGCCGCCTGATCCTTGTAATCCAGGCCGATGATGGGCGTCTGGCCGGTCTTGGCAAACTCGACCAGCACCGGATGTTCTTCGCGGCACGAAACGCACCACGAAGCCCAGACGTTCAGCAACCACACGCGCCCCTTCATGTCGGCGGCAGAGAAACTTTTGGCGGCATCATGCAACTGCGGCAGCGTGAAGGCCGGCGCCGGCTTGCCTACCAGAGGCGAAGGCACATCGCGCGGATCATGCGTCAGGCCAATCGCCAGGAAAGCGACCAGCACGGCAAATGCCGCCAGCGGAAGCAGGAAGCGCTTCATGCCGCAGCGCCTGCCGGTACGGTCGCGGCGGCCTTGACGCGCAAGCGGTAACGCCGGTCCAGCAGGGCGAGGAAACCGCCCGCAGCCATCAGCAGGCAGCCACTCCAGATCCAGTCGACAAAGGGTTTGAAGTAAACCCGCACGCTCCATGCGCCCTGCTTGTCCAACGGTTCGCCGAGCGAAACATAAATGTCGCGGGTCAAACCGGTGTCAATCGCGGCTTCCGTCATCGGCATCTGCGACGAAAAATACTGGCGCTTTTCCGGATGCAGCGTTTTCAGCACACGGCCATTTTTCGATAATTCGAACTCGCCGACACTGGCCCGATAGTTAGGCCCCGGCGCGGTGCCGATGCCGAGCAGGCGCAACTGATAACCGCCAACGCTGACCGTATCGCCGGTTTGCATGCGCACATCCTTTTCTTCCTGATAGCCGCCCACCAGCGTCACGCCAATGACGAATACGGCGATGCCAAAGTGGGCGAGATGCATGCCCCAGAAAGAGGCCGACGCGTTCCCTGTACCGGCCTTGAGGCGTTCGATGACCTGGAAGACCGTGCTCGACGCGATCCACACGGCGAGCAGCGAGCCCAGCGCGCTCATTGGCGTCCACGCGCCCATCAGCCGCGGCAGGACGATGCCGGCCAGCAGCGCAAGCACAAAGCTCAGGCGCAGGCGGCGCCCCATGTCACGCAGGTCGGCATGCTTCCAGCGCGCCAGAGGGCCAACAGCAATCAATAGCAGCAGCGGCACCATGACCGGCACAAACACGGTATTGAAATACGGCGGGCCGACTGAAAGCTTGCCCAGCCCCAGCGCATCGATGATCAAAGGATACAAAGTACCCAGCAGCACGCTGCCGGCAGCGACCACCAGCAGCACATTGTTGATCAGCAGCAGGGTTTCGCGCGA
>JBAQUE010000166.1:0-3282 GCA_049297315.1 Rugosibacter sp. | reverse complement strand
GTTTTTATTTTCTGCCGCTCCTTATGTTGCCCTCCATCGAACAGCGCATCGCTACCGAACTCAACGCCCGCCCAGCCCAGGTGGCTGCGGCCATCCAACTCATTGACGAAGGCGCCACCGTGCCGTTTATCGCCCGCTACCGCAAGGAAGCCACTGGCAATCTGGACGACACGCAGCTGCGTCTCCTGGACGAGCGCCTGTCTTATTTGCGTGAATTGGAAGATCGCCGCAGCGCGATTCAGCAGAGCATTGAAGAGCAGGGCAAGCTCACGCCGCAACTGGCGGCTGACATTGCCGCTGCCGAGACCAAGCAGCGCCTGGAGGATTTGTATCTGCCCTATAAGCCCAAGCGCCGCACCAAGGCGCAAATGGCGCGTGAAGCAGGCTTGGAACCCTTGGCTGATGCGCTGGTGAATGACCCGGCGCTGAACCCGGAAGCCGAGGCAGAAAAATATCTCAACCTCGCTACCGAGCCGCCGGAGAAGCACGTGCCGGATGTGAAAGCGGCGCTGGATGGCGCGCGGCAGATTCTGATGGAACGCTTCAGTGAGGATGCGGCGCTACTGGAAAAGTTGCGTGCGTTTTTGGTGGATAACGCGCTGCTGGTGTCGACCGTCGTGGCGGGCAAGGAGATGGAAGGCGCCAAGTTCCGCGACTGGTTCGATTTCAAGGAGCCGCTCAAAACCGTGCCTTCGCATCGCGCGCTGGCGATGTTTCGCGGGCGCAATGAAGATGTGCTGCGCCTGGCGATCAAGACGGAATCCGAACTGCGCGACCCGCCGGAGAGTTCGCCTTGCATCGCTATTGTGACCCGTCATGCCGGCTTTGCGGACCAAGGCCGGGCGGGCGATAAATGGTTGCTGGAAACCGCGCGCTGGGCTTGGCTGGTCAAGCTCTCGCTGCATCTGGAAAGCGAATTGATGCTGCAACTGCGCGAGCGCGCCGAGCAAGAAGCCATTCGCGTCTTCGCCCGCAACCTGCATGACTTGCTGCTGGCCGCCCCGGCCGGCCCTAAAACCGTGATGGGGCTGGACCCCGGCATCCGCACGGGGGTCAAGGTTGCCGTGGTGGACGCCACGGGCAAGCTGCTGGATACCGCCACCATTTATCCGCATGAACCACGTCGCGACTGGGAAGGCTCGCTGGCCACCTTGCGCCAGCTGGCCCAGCGCCACGGCGTGCAGTTGGTCAGTATCGGCAATGGCACGGCCAGCCGCGAAACCGAAAAGCTCGCCGGTGATTTGGCGCAGCGCCACCCTGAATTAGGGCTCACCCGCGTGGTGGTGTCTGAAGCGGGCGCTTCGGTGTATTCCGCCTCGGAACTGGCGGCCAAGGAATTCCCCGAGCTGGATGTGTCGCTGCGCGGCGCGGTTTCCATCGCCCGCCGTTTGCAAGACCCGCTGGCTGAACTCGTGAAAATCGACCCGAAATCCATCGGCGTGGGCCAGTATCAGCATGACCTCAACCAGATCCGGTTGGCGAAGAGTCTTGATGCGGTGGTGGAGGATTGCGTCAATGCCGTTGGCATTGATGTGAATACGGCCAGCGTGCCGCTGCTCACGCGTATTTCGGGCTTGAATGCCACGCTGGCCAGCAATATCGTCGCCCACCGCGACGCCCACGGCGCTTTCAAGTCGCGCGCCGGGCTGCTCAAGGTGCCGCGTCTGGGGGATAAAACCTTCGAGCAGGCGGCGGGGTTTTTGCGCATCATGAATGGCGACAATCCGCTGGATGCGTCCGCCGTCCATCCGGAAGCCTACCCGGTGGTACAGCGGATTCTGTCCGATATTAAAAGGGGTACTGAGGCAAATTCGCTGCGCGAGATCATGGGGGACGCCAATCAACTGCGCAAGATCGAAGCGAAAAAATATGTCGATGAAAAATTCGGCCTGCCCACCGTGCAGGATATTTTGAGGGAGCTGGAAAAACCCGGCCGCGACCCGCGTCCCGAGTTCAAGACTGCCAGCTTCAAGGACGGCATCGACAGCATGAAAGACCTGACCCCCGGCATGCGGCTCGAGGGCGTGGTCACCAACGTCGCCAATTTCGGCGCGTTTGTGGATATCGGCGTACATCAGGACGGCCTGGTGCATGTCTCGGCGCTGGCCGACCGTTTTGTTAAAGACCCGCATGACGTGGTTAAAGCGGGCGACGTGGTGCAGGTGAAAGTGCTGGAAGTGGATTTGGTGAGAAAGCGCATTGCGCTGACCATGCGCATGAGCGATGAGCCGGGTCAGGCAAAAAAAGTCGGCGCTGGCGATACGGCGGCTAGACGCCCTGAACAAGGGAAAAAGCCCGCGAGCCGCCAATCCGCATCGCCCGCACAACCCGGCGGCGCCATGGCCGATGCGTTTGCGCGGTTAAAACGTTAAGCGCCTATCGCGGCGACCGAAAGCGGCTAGGCCGGTTTGATGCCAAAGGGATGCGCTTGTCTATCTGCTTGTCTATCTGAAAAGAACTCGCGGCTGTCGGCCACCCCGGCATGCCGGCATGCCGGCGAGTATGGCGTTAGCAGGTACTATCCGCCTTCACACAAAGAAGAGAAGTCATCAGCGCATGCAAAAAGAAGTCAAAGAAAAGCCGCAATACGCCATCGTGGCGTCTGTGCAACTACCCAATGTGAGCGATGTCGAGTTTGAAGCATCGCTGACCGAGCTGCGCGAGCTGGCTAAAACACTCGGGTTTACCGTCATCCACACCTTCACCCAAAAGCGCGTCAGCTTTGACGCGGGCGCTTATGTGGGCGTGGGTAAGCGGGAGGAGATACGCCGCTTTGTCAGCAACGAGCCGCATCAGATCGAGCAATCGGATGATGGGCAGCCCATAGCGCATGACGAGGTAAGCGCTGTGGCCAAGGCAAATACAGACCAACCGATCGAGGTCATTTTCGTCGACCACGAAATCTCCCCCTCGCAAGCGCGCAATCTGGAAAAGGCCGTCGGCTGTCAGGTGATGGACCGCACCATGGTCATTCTCGAAATTTTTCACCGCAACGCACGCTCCCGCGCGGCGAAGGCGCAGGTGGAAATCGCCCGCCTGGGCTACATGGCGCCGCGCCTGCGCGAAGCCGCCAAGCTGGCCGGGCCGCAGGGCCGGCAGCGTAGCGGTGTTGGCGGCCGCGGCGCCGGTGAATCGCATACCGAACTCGACCGGCGCAAGATCCGTGACCGCATCGCCGAGCTGCAGCTCGAAATCGTCGCCATGGAAGCCGAGCGCAAGACGCAGCGCGCCCGTCGCCACGAACGCCAGGGGCTGGCCAGCGTTGCGCTGGTCGGCTACACC
>JBAQUE010000165.1:0-16402 GCA_049297315.1 Rugosibacter sp. | reverse complement strand
CCCCAGGAGATGATGTTGGACAACGCGCCGAGATACGCGCTGCGGTGGCTGGTGACGACGCCTTTCGGGTTGCCGGTCGTGCCCGAGGTGTAGTTCAGGCTGATCGCAGCCCACTCGTCGGGCGGATTTTTCCAGGCAAAGTTGGGGTCGCCGGCGGCGATGAAGGCTTCGTAGTCGATGCTGCCCAGCCGTTCGCCAGGGCCGGTGTATTCGGCATCATTGACATCTATGACCAACATTTCACGGCCGATCAGGGTCAGCGCTTTTTTGATCGTGGCCGAATACTCGCGGTCGGTAATCAGGATTTTCGCCTCGCCATGGTTCAGGATGAAGGCGATGTTTTCCGCATCCAGCCGCGTATTCAGCGGGTTCAGCACCGCGCCTATCATTGGCGCGCCGAAAAAGCACTCGAGCATTTCCGGCGTGTTGTTGAGCATCACCGCCACCGTATCGCCAGCGCCGACTTTTCGCGCCGCCAGGGCGGACGCCAAGCGGCGGCTACGCGCATAGTATTCCCGCCATGTATAACGCCGCCGGCCGTGGATGGTGGCCACGCGATCCGGATAAATATAGGCGGACCGCTCAATGAATGTCAGCGGCGTCAGTTGCACATAATTGGCTGGACTCTTGTCCAGGCCAATCGCGTAGGGATTACTCATATTGCCTCCTCTTATAACAAAAGCCAAAACCCGGAATTCTAAAAGAAAGCCGCGGCTACGTCTTGCCCTGGACGCGCAACTCGCCGCCCACTGTTATCCATTGTTTGGCCTCTTCAGCCAAAGCGGCGGCGGTCAGCGGCAGCAATTCAAGCTCTTTTGCCGCCATGTCGATCTGGAAACCCTGCCTGGTAAACCGCACGGCCAAGCGCGGCGGCGGCTGATCGTCACGCGCACGGTGCAGCAGCACAGCAATCCGCAGGCAGAATATCAGCGTCCACTCGGATGCATTCTTATCCAGCGACTGCATCCTTTCCAGCTTGCCGCGGTGCGCCAGCACAAGGCGCGACAGCCATGCCTGGTCGCGCCGCGAAAACCCCGGCATATCGGCGTTGGCAAGAATATAGGCGCTATGCTTGTGATAACTCGAATGCGCCACCGAGATGCCGATTTCATGCAAGCGGGCAGCCCATACCAAAAACTGCGCGGCGGGATTATCCGCTTCGCGTACCGCAGGCACCAATTGTTGCAACAGGCTAAATGCGGTCTGCGCCACGCGCGCCGCCTGACGTCTATCCACCTCATAGCGCTGCATGAAGCGATTGACCGTCACCTCGCGCATGTCGTCATGGTGATAGCGCCCCAACTGGTCGTACAGCACGCCCAGGCGCAAGGCGCCATCGGAAAACTCCATGTGCGGCAAATCCAGCTCATTGAAAACCGCCGACATGATAGCCAGGCCACCCGGCAGGACAGGCAGCCGGTCGGCGCGCAAACCCTGCAAGCGCATGCGCGACGCACTGCCGGCGCGGATCAGTTCGCCGCATAATTTTTGCAGCCCATCACGGGTGATGCCCTGCGCGGACAGGCCATTCTGCTCCAGCAAATCCATGATCGCCCTGGCCGTGCCGGAAGACCCGATCACCTCGTCCCAGCCTGTTTCGCGATAAGCATGGACTATGCTTTGCAGCTCCCGGCGCGCGGCCAGTTCGGCTTCCTTGAATGACGACTTATCCACCCGTCCATCAGGAAAAAACCGCAGGCTATAGCTGACACAGCCCATATACAAAGACTCAAGCCGAATGGGTTCGATGTTCTGCCCGATAATGAACTCGGTCGACCCGCCGCCAATATCCACCACCAACTGCTTCAGTCGCGGGTTGGGCAAGGCATGCGCCACCCCCAGATAAATCAGCCGCGCTTCTTCGCGGCCGGAAATAACCTCGATCGGGAAACCCAGCGTCTCTTCTGCCTTGTGCAAAAACTCCCGTGCGTTTTTCGCCACACGCAAGGTGTTGGTCGCCACAGCGCGCACCGCGGTCGGGTCAAAACCGCGCAAGCGCTCGGCAAAAATCGATAGCGCCGCCAACCCGCGCTGTTGCGCTGCGCTATCGAGTATCCGGTCAGGCGTCAGGCCGGCAGCCAGGCGCACCGTTTCCTTCAGGCCATCCAGGGGATATATTTGGTTATCGACAATGCGCCCGACTTGCAGGCGAAAACTGTTGGAGCCGAGATCAACGGCGGCGGCGAGCTTATTGTTCATATATTGATTTTAACCGTGCCACAGGTCTTGATTCTTGTCATACTACAGAAATGAAATAGACACATAATCAAGCATTCCATCAAAAACCCTGCCATGCCGCCATCATCGCCATTCCCCACCAGCCATTTCCTGAATCGCGAACTGTCCTTGCTCGCCTTTAACCGGCGGGTGCTGGCCCAGGCCACCGATGCGCGCGTGCCGTTGCTGGAGCGCATGCGCTTCCTGTGCATTTTCTCCTCCAACCTGGATGAATTTTTCGAAATCCGGGTCGCCAGCCTGCGCGCCAGGATCAAGCTGGGCAGCCAGGCGGCGGATGCCGACGGCTTGCCACCGCAGGAAGTCTTTCGCCGCGTAACCGGCGAAGCGCATCAGTTGATTGCCCAGCAATACGCCTTGCTCAATGACGTCATCCTGCCCGCGCTGGGACAGGAAGGCATCACCTTCATCCGCCGCAGCCAATGGACAGACGCGCAACGCACCTGGATACAGCAGTTCTTCCACACCGAAGTCATGCCATTGCTCACGCCCATCGGGCTTGACCCTTCGCATCCATTCCCGCGCGTCTTGAACAAGAGCCTCAACTTCGCCGTTGAACTGGCGGGCACCGATGCCTTTGGCCGCAATTCGGGTACGGCGATTGTCCAGGCGCCTCGTGCGCTGCCCCGTGTCATCCGCTTGCCGCGTGAACTCAGCGGAGTCGATCATGGTTTTGTTTTCCTCTCCTCGATCCTGCATCAGTATGTCGGCGAGTTGTTTTCCGGCATGCAAGTGCTGGGCTGCCACCAATTCCGCGTGACACGCAACTCTGACCTCTTCGTCGATGATGAAGAAGTGAAGAATCTGCGCACCACGCTGCAAGGCGAACTGCCGCAGCGCCACTTCGGCGACGCCGTGCGCCTGGAAGTCGCGGACAACTGCTCAGAGGGCATGACCAGCTTCCTGCTGCAACAATTCGAACTTGATCCCGGTGATCTCTACCGCGTACCGGGCATCGTCAATCTGGTGCGCCTGATGTCCGTACCGGACGAAGTTGACCGGCCTGATCTCAAATACCCGCCCTTCCAGCCCGGCATGCCCAAGGCACTGACCAAACGCGCGGATATTTTCAGCAGCATCGCCAAGCAGGACATCCTGCTGCACCATCCCTACCAATCCTTCGCGCCGGTCGTCACCCTGTTGCAGCAGGCGGCGGATGACCCGCAGGTAGTCGCCATCAAGATGACGGTGTACCGCACGGGAACCAATTCCGTATTGATGGAACACCTGTTGCGCGCCGCGCAAAAGGGCAAGGAAGTGACCGTCGTGGTCGAATTGATGGCGCGCTTTGACGAGGAGGCCAACCTCTCCATCGCGGCACGCCTGGAAGAAGTCGGCGCGCATGTGGTGTATGGCGTCGTCGGCTTCAAGACCCACGCCAAGATGCTGATGGTGCTGCGCCGTGAGGATCATGGCTACCGCCGCTACATCCACCTGGGCACGGGTAATTACCATCCGCGCACCACGCGTATCTATACCGATTTTGGCCTGCTGACCTGCAATCCTGGAATCGGCGATGACGTCAATGAGGTGTTCAAGCAACTCACCGGGCTGGGCAAGGCCAGTGCATTGCAATACCTGTGGCAGGCGCCTTTTTCACTCCATGCCAACATGCTGACCGCCATCCGTGCGGAAACCGAAGCGGCGCGCGCCGGCAAGCCGGCGCGCATCATCGCCAAGATGAACTCATTGCTGGATCCGGAAATCATCGAAACGCTGTATGAAGCCAGCCAGGCCGGTGTTACCATCGACCTAATCGTGCGCGGCGTCTGCTCCCTGCGCCCAGGCATCCAAGGACTGTCAGAAAATATCCGCGTGCGCTCGGTCATCGGACGGCTGCTGGAACATCACCGGATTTTCTATTTCCACGCCCAGGGCGCGCAGCATATTTACCTGTCCAGCGCCGACTGGATGGAGCGCAATTTTTTCCGCCGCATCGAAGTCTGCTTCCCGGTGCTGGATCCCAAACTCAAACGCCGCGTCCTCAAGGAAGGCTTGCAGCCTTACCTTGCCGACAACACGCAAGCCTGGGAAATGAACAGCGAGGGCGAGTACCGCATCAAGCCGACCCGGCGCGCGCGCATCTGCGCGCAAGAACGGCTATTGAACGAACTGCAAGCCGCGCCGGTCAGTGCAGGGTAAGGCGGGACAAGGTATTAACCATGCCGGCGGCCATGTCGGCGCCGAATTTGCTGGCGAATTTCTCGGCAAAATTCGGCTTGACCGTGAAATCGCGGATATCCTCGGCCTTGATGATGTCACGCGCCACGCTGTCCACCGTGCCATAGCCATCGGCCAGCCCCAGCTCGATACTTTTCGCGCCGCTCCACATCAGGCCGGAAAATATCTCGGGCGTTTCTTTCAGGCGCTTGCCTCGCCCTTGCTTCACCACGTCGATGAACTGGGCATGGATTTCATTCAGCATATTCAGCGCATAGGCCTTGTGCGCCGGGCTCTCCGGCGAGAAAGGATCAAGAAATCCCTTGTTCTCGCCCGCCGTCAGCAAGCGGCGTTCGACGCCCAGTTTCTCCATCGCGCCGGTGAACCCGAAGCCATTCATCAACACGCCGATGGAACCGACGATGCTCGCCTTGTCGACAAAAATCTTGTCTGCCGCCACCGCCACATAGTAACCACCGGATGCACAGATGTCTTCAACCACGACATACAGCGGAATTTTCGGATGCAGGACGCGCAGGCGGCGGATTTCGTCATTGATCATGCCCGCCTGCACCGGGCTGCCGCCAGGACTGTTGATGCGCAGGATCACACCTGCCGTGTGCTTGTCTTCGAACACGGCCTGCAAGGCAGTATTGATGTTCTCGGCACTGGCGTCCCCATTGTCCTGGATCACGCCGGTTAGATTGACCAGCGCCGTGAATTTCTTGCCATCCGCAAACTGCTCTGTCTGGTCCCAATCAACGACCAGCGCAAGAACCACAGCGAGGTAAGCAAAACCCAGCAACTTGAAGAAGATGCCCCAGCGCCGGCCACGGCGCTGCTCGGCAATGGACTCCAGCGCGAGTTTTTCCAGCACCTTGCGTTCCCATGGGGGACTCTCGGCAGTCTTTCCTAGTGCATTTTCATCCGGCAACATGCTCAGCTTCCTTAGTCAAAATTTCGTACACAATAACCCGTTCAACCCGTTCAACGCTCATCGGCACGCAAAGCATCGGCCCAGCAATTGGGCGTCTCATATACACGCACCCGTTCCAGATAGACGTGGTTGCCATAGCTGTCACGATACAACGGATCGAGGATGGCAAACGCCTCACGGGCAAGATTTTCAGCCGTCGGCACGCTATCGAGCACTACCGTTTTATGCCCGGGCAGCGTGCGCAAGAACTCGGCCACGTGATGATCTTCCCGCCAAACCAGAAACGCGTGATCCCACACATCCACGACATGCCGCCTGGCCAGCGCCTTGACCTCGGAGAAATCCATCACCATGCCATTATCGGGACGGCCGGCCGCATCAATAACGCTTCCGGCAAGCGTAATTTCGATAGCATAGCGGTGCCCATGCAGGTGGCGACACTGGCTTTGATGGTCGGGAATCCGATGGCCAGCGTCGAATTCAAGGCGACGTGTAATTTGCATGGATGAAATATCTGTTTGCCGCAGGGTTTGCTTCCGGGTGCATTATAGTTGCCCGCTTTGTTATCTGATACCGCCGTATCACCAGCGCCGACTTTTATGAAACGCCAGCCCCGGATATTGCTCACCACTGAAGACCACTCGCGCGACAGCGCCGGCATGCACTATGTGTATCCGGTACTCTCGCGCCGCGCCGGCGGCATCTCGGTCGGCATCAACCTGAACCCGAACAACGCCTGCAACTGGCGATGCATCTATTGCCAGGTGCCCAACCTGACACGCGGCGGCCCGCCACCGATTGACCTGGCCTTGCTGGAACACGAACTGGCCACGCTGCTGGACACGATCCACAGCGGCCAACTCATCATCAATCACGTGTCACCCGATGTTCGCACAGTGGTTGACGTGGCATTTTCCGGCAATGGCGAACCGACCAGCGCGGCTGAGTTTCCGGCAGCCGTCGCCATCGCGCAAAAAGTCCTGGCCGCACGCGGCCTCGCGGACCGGGTCAAGCTGCGCCTGATCACCAATGGCAGCCTGCTGGATCGCCGGACAGTGCAGCAAGGCATCGCACTGCTGGGTGAGGCGTCGGGTGAAGTGTGGTTCAAGCTCGACACGGCGAGCCCTGCGGGCCTGGCGCAGATCAATGGCACGCGGACGAGCCCGCAGGCTGTCGTGCGGCGGCTGGCCCGCTGCGCCACGCTGGCGCCGACATGGGTGCAGACCTGTTTTTTTCTGCTGGATAAGCAGCCACCGGCAGAAACTGAAATCACCGCTTACCTGGCGTTGCTTGCCCCTTTGGCAGCGCAACTCGAAGGTGTGCATTTATACGGCCTGGCGCGGCCATCGCTGCAAAAAGAAGCATCCCGACTCGGGCGCATGGCGGCAAGCGACCTCGAAAGCATCGCGCAACGCATACGGCAGATTGGACTACGCGTACACGTTAGCCCTTGAAGCAAACCCGCCAGCCGCGTTTATTTCGCCGCGGCTTTGGCGGCTTTTTTCAATTCCTTGTACAAAGTCGGCTTGGCGCTGCGCAGATAGGCGATCACTTCAAAATCATCGCGCTTGATTTTCTCGATATCAATGTTCTCGACATACACCAAACGCACCAACTGCCGCACCGGGCGTGGCATGCTGCGACCGCTCTCATAGCGCGAGCCACCGCTCTGGGTAACGCCAAGACGCGCCCAGAACTCTTGTTGATTCAAACCAAGTTTGCGACGAATTTCGCGCACATCGACAAGCTTTTCGCTGGCTTTCATTTCCCGGCTCCTTGTATCGTTTGTCATAAAATGGATAATACATACCAACCCTGCATTGCTATAGCATACATCCATCCTCGGAATTGGTTATGGCTTCCCGTGAAAAATCCTGGGTTTTGATGTTTTTAAGCAAAGGCCATGCATACCCGTCTGGTAGAATCCGCCGCGTCTTTGGAAGCGTGGCAGAGTGGTCGATTGCACCGGTCTTGAAAACCGGCAACGGGCAACCGTTCGTGAGTTCGAATCTCACCGCTTCCGCCAGATGGTATGACGCCTTAATTCTGGCCTTGACACCCTGCGTTAAAATGAACTTTCCCGGTTTCAGCTTGACTAATATGGTTAGCATGACCTTCTGAAAGGAAACCACACCATGGACAATATCCGCACTTATCCCCAGCCACTGACGCAAGACGTGGCCGAACGGCAGAACCGTGTGTTGCGCAATACTTACGGCCTGCTGGCGCTTTCCATGCTGCCCACAGTGCTCGGCGCGCTCATCGGCATACAGATGAAAATGGCCTTTTTTGCCGGCAGCCCCTTGATCAGCTTCCTGGTTTTCATGGGTATCGCCTTTGCCTTCATGTGGGGCATCGAACGCAACAAGAATAGCAGCTTGGGCGTGGCGCTGTTGCTGGGCTTTACCTTCTTCATGGGCCTGATGCTCTCGCGCATCCTGCAAGTCGCGCTCGGCTTCTCCAATGGTGGCACGCTGATCGCCATGGCGGCAGGCGGCACCGGGGCGATTTTCTTTTCGCTGGCCGCTGTCGCCTCGACAACAAAACGGGATTTTTCCAACATCGGCAAATTCCTGTTTGCCGGTGTCATCCTGTTGCTGGTGGCAATGGTCGCCAATATCTTTTTCCAGATTCCCGCCCTGGCGCTCGCCATATCGGCCATCGCCGTGGTGATCTTTTCAGCCTACATCCTGTACGACATCAACCGCATCGTGCGGGGTGGCGAAACCAATTACATCAGCGCAACGCTGGTCGTCTATCTGGACATCTACAACGTGTTCGTCAACCTGCTGCAATTGTTGATGGCCTTCAGCGGTGACCGCCGGTAATAAATAGTCGGCGCTGATCATACGGTAAGCGTTTGAAACGGCGGCCTGCGGGCCGCCGTTTTTTATTCGGCGCCCGGACCGGGCCACTCGAACAAGGCAATGGATTCGACGTGCGACGTATGCGGGAACATGCTGGCGATGCCCGCGCCGCGCAAGGCATAGCCCTTTTCATGCACCAGCACGGCCGCATCACGCGCCAGCGTCGCGGGATTGCACGAAACGTAGACAATGCGGCTGGGCGCAACATTTTCCGGCAGCGCCTTGACCACGGCCAGCGCACCCTCACGTGGCGGATCGATCAACAGCTTGTCCGCGCGGCCGAATACCGCAAAACTTTCCGCGGTCACTTCAAACAGGTTGGCAACGGCAAATTCACAGCGCGCCGACAGGGCATTCAAGGCTGCATTTTCCTCGGCGCGCCGCACCAGCGTCTGGCTGCCTTCGATGCCCATCACATCGGCGCCCAGCCGGGCGATAGGCAAAGTGAAATTACCCAGCCCGCAGAACAGGTCGAGGATGCGCTCGCCACGCACCGGCGCAAGCAAGGCCAACGCGCGGCGCACCAGCATGCGATTGACGCCCAGGTTGATCTGCGTAAATTCTGTAGGATGAAACTGGAGTTCGAGCCCGAAATCCGGCAAGGTATAACTCAGCAGGCCCGCATCCGCCGGATGGAACAGGGTAACCGTATCCGGCCCGCCCGATTGCAGATACCAGATAACGCCATGTGCATCGGAAAATTCGCGCAGGCGGGCCAGGTCGTCGGACGTGAGCGCCACCAGATGCCTCAACAACAGCGCGGTTCGCGAACCACCCACGGCCACCTCGATCTGCGGCACGCGCTCCGGCTGCGACAGGCCATCGATCAAGGTCTTGAGCGGCGGTATCAATGCCGAAACAGGCGGCGGCAGCACGGCGCAGGAATCCATCACCGCCACATAGCTGCTGTGCTTTTCACGGAAGCCGACCAGTGTGCCGCCCTTGTTGGCCACATGGCGGGCGGAAAGCCGGGCGCGCAGCCGATAACCCCAACTATTCCCGGCGATGGCAGGAAAAATCTGTTCGGGTTTGAGGCGCGCGATATGCCAGAGCGCATCTTCCAGCACGCGCTGCTTGACGGCGGTTTGCGCAGACACATTCAAGTGCTGCAACGAACACCCGCCACAGATACCAAAATGCGGGCATTCGGGCGTCACCCGCTGGCTCGACGCGTGCACGATGCGCGATACCTCGGCCACTTCATAGCTGGGTTTGCGGCGCAAACTCGTGTACTCAACCTGCTCGCCGGGTAGCGCGCCCTCAATGAAAATGACTTTGCCATCCACCCGCGCAATGCCGCGACCTTCGTTGTCGAGTGATTCAATGGCTACAGTCTGCATGGCGGAACCGCAAAAAGCTGATGATTATAATCACCCCATGGATAATGATCTCTCCACGCTGCTAGGCGGCCTGACGGCTGAACAATTTCTCGCCGAATACTGGCAAAAAAAACCGCTGCTGGTACGCGGCGCCATCCCCGGGGTGGAACAACTGCTACCCCACGATGAACTGCTCGCGCTGGCCGCTGACGACACCATGGAGTCGCGCTTCATCTCCCACGCCGATGGCTGGCAGATGCGCCACGGCCCCTTCACCCGGCGCGAACTCAAACGCGCGGCCAAGCCATGGACAGTGCTCGTGCAAAGCGTCAATCTGGCGCTGGCGACGGGCGATCAACTCATGCGCCGCTTTGACTTCATTCCCTATGCGCGGCTGGACGACTTGATGGTCAGCTACGCGACCGAGGGCGGCGGCGTGGGGCCGCATTTTGACAACTACGATGTGTTCCTGGTCCAGGGCATGGGAAGTCGGCGCTGGCGATACGGCAAGCAAAAAGACAAGACGCTGATCGACGACCTGCCGGTGCGCATTCTCAAGCAGTTTCGACCATCCCGCGAAGCGCTGCTGGCGCCCGGCGACATGCTCTACCTGCCGCCTGAGTGGGCGCATGACGGCATCGCCGTCGGTGAGTGCATGACTTTTTCTGTCGGCTTCCGCGCTGCGCCGGCGCAGGAGTTGGGCGAGCAGTTCCTGAACTTCCTGCAAGATCGCCTGAACCTCTCGGGGCGCTACCATGACCCGGATTTGCGGCGGCAAAAGCATGCGGCCGAAATCGGCCCGGCGATGATAAGCCAGGTCGAAAAGATGCTTTCCGCCATCCGCTGGAACCGCGATACGGTGCGCGACTTTTTAGGCGCTTCGCTCAGCGAACCCAAAGCGCATGTCGTGTTCAACCCGCCCGCCAAGCCACTATCGCCATCACGTTTTTCGGCAGCAGTAAAACGCAAGGGGATTGTGCTTGATCCAGCCAGCCAATTGCTGTTTTCAGGCAACTGCTTTTACCTGAATGGCGAACTCTGGGCAGTACCCGCTCACGCAGTCGCTATGCTGCGGCAACTGGCTGACCAGCGCACGCTCAACAAGCCAGATCAAGCCAGCGATCACACCATGGCCCTGTTGTACGCCGCCTATTGCGATGGCTTTCTCTGGCCGCTACCATAGCCAGCCACCATGAGCGGAAACGAAAGCACATACAAACTGCTGACTGGCGAAGGCGGCTACCGGCAGGCCATCGATACAGTGCTGGAACTTGCAGTCAGCGAAATCGCCATTTTTGACTACGACTTGGCGGCTTTACGCCTGGAGGAGCCGCCACGCACGGCGAAACTCGCCAACTTCCTGCAGAAAGATGCCGCCAGCAGACTGCGCATCGTCGTGCATGAACCCCACTTGCTGAACAGCCGCATGCCGCGCTTCATGCAACTGGCCACGCGCCACTCATCGGCGATCCAAGTACGCCAGCGTCCCGACAATTTGCGTCACCTGGCTGATAGCCATGTACTCGCCGATATCCGCCACGGTGTGCGCCGCTTCCACATTGACCATGCGCGATGTGCGCTTATGCTCGATGATCCTGCCGCCATCCAGCCGTGGCGACAGCGGTTTGAGGAATTATGGGATTTATCTCAACCCTGCTTGAAAATTAACACAACTGGGCTTTAATCCTGTCTGTAATCAGCGATTCATGCATGGTCATGCGCATTTCAAACCAAAAACGCCATGCTAGAATTCTCCCTCGATTTTGATGGAACCCCGTCTTAATCGAAACCAATTGGCCTATCAATCCCTAACGTTAAGGAAATAACAAATGAAACAATCACTGTTAATTGCTGCCCTGCTTGCTCTGGCTGTTACTGGCTGCGCCAAAAAAGAAGAAGCCCCGGCTCCTGAAGCTGCCCCGGCTCCCGCCGCTGCTCCTGCCGCCGCTCCTGCTCCTGAGGCTGCTCCGGCTCCAGCCGCTGCTCCTGCTCCTGAAGCACCTGCCGCCGCTCCTGCTCCTGAAGCTGCTCCGGCTCCAGCCAAGTAAAGTAACAAGCGCACCCAAAAAAATAGCCGGCCTTCGGGCCGGCTATTTTTTTGCCCAGGCAAACGGCATGGCTTGCGCAACACCGTTTGCCTCCAGAGGCTTTACTTCAACTGCTCATACAGCAGGCCGATAATCCGTTTCGCCGTAGCCGAGTTATCCACGCCCCCCTCACGGCTAAGTATTTGCACAAGGCTGGTATCGCCATCCTTTTTGACCTGGATCCGGTATTGCGCGGCCTGCACCGGTTTTCCCGCATCGCTGCCCTTCCAGAACATCAACTTGGATAGAAAGCCTGGATCGTCCTTCTTTTTGGCGTCCACTTCCGGATCGATATAGCGCACGTAATACAAGCCTTGCGAACGGTCACGGTCTTCAACGGTAAACCCGATGCGGTCCAGCGCCAAACCTACGCGACGCCAAGCGCGGTCAAACGCCTCCTCAAGTATCAACGAACCAGCCCCATCGGCGGCACGGGAAAGTTTCGCGCGTTCCGGCGCTTTCTCCGTAGCAATCAACGCCTTGGCGCGTGACTCTTCGACGCCCAGGCGCACCATCAGGCGACGCAGCATTTCCGCTTCCAGCTCGGGATCGGGAGGCCGTGGCTGCCAGCGGGTTTCCGACTTGCCTTCGTTGACATACACCTCATACATGCCGCGGTGGCTGATATATATCTCTGTCGTATCCGGCTCGACGCCCTTCTCCAAACGGGTGCGATATTTGTCGCGTTCGGCTGTTGAGTACACATCGTCAAACACCTTGCCCAGCGTGTTGCGGATGAAGTCCTGGGGCAGTTTGGCGCGATTTTCCGCCCAGTCGGTTTCCATGATGCCGGCGGCCGGCATTTCCACGTCCACCAGCAAGCCAACTTCCTGCCAGAACTCCTTGACCACCGGCCAGAGCTTTTCCGGTGTACCTGGCACCACCAGCCAGCGCTGCGAACCCGCACGTTCCATGCGGACTTTGTCGACTTGTGGCAACACCTCTTGCGAAGTCGTGGTGCGCGTCTCGCCACTGCGCTCATTCACATACGCCGAATAAGTCGCAGGTCCCTTGCTGCCAGCGACATCAGGGACTGCATAGCGTTCATCACGGCTAGGCTGTGTCAGGTCTGGCGGGATTTCCAGCGTGGGCAGCTTTTCCTTGCCCGCCGACTTGTACTCGATTTTTTTGGTTTCGATCAGCGGGCCACTGCAGGCTGCCAGCAGAGCGACCAGCAACAGTGGCAGTGAGGTACGTTTCATATTTTTGAATCCCGATTAAATAACGATGTCGGCTGCCTGCATGGCAATGCGCACACGTTCATGCGATGCGGCAGAAAGCGGCAGTATCGGCAAGCGGATGCCGCCAGCGATCAAGCCCATGGTTTGCAGCGCCCACTTGGTCGGCGTCGGGCTGGGTTCGATGAACAAATCGCGGTGCAAACCGAGCAGCCGGAAGTTCAGGTCCCGTGCCCTGGGCAAGTCACCCTTCAACGCCGCACTACACATCTCATGCATCAAACGCGGCGCCACATTGGCCGTTACCGAAATCGTGCCCATGCCACCCAGCAGCATCAACGCCATCGCGGTCGCATCGTCGCCACTATAGACCGCAAAATTCTTTGGCGCCCGCTTGAGCAGGTCGGTGCCGCGCTCGATATCGCCGGTGGCGTCCTTGAGGCCGACGATGCCTGGCACCTGCGCCAGGCGCAACGCCGTGTCATTCGACAAATCGGCCACCGTGCGCCCCGGTACGTTGTACACAATCATCGGCAAGGCGATGGCTTCGGCAATCGCCTTGAAATGCTGGTACAGCCCTTCCTGCGTCGGCTTGTTGTAATACGGCACGACCGAGAGATGGGCATCGGCGCCCGCCTGTTTGGCAAAACTCGCCAGTTCGATCGCTTCGCGCGTGGCATTGGCGCCCGTACCGGCGATGACCGGTACGCGGCCGGCGACATGCTGCACGGTGGTTTCGATCAACTGGCAATGTTCGGCGAAATCCACCGTCGGCGATTCACCTGTCGTGCCGACGACGACAATGCCATCAGAGCCCTCGGCGATATGCCAGTCAAGCAGCCGCCGCAAGGCGGGCAGATCAAGTGCGCCATCATCACGCATCGGGGTGACAATGGCCGGAATGGAGCCGTGGATGGTCTTCATGAAAATAAACGGATGCCGCAAAGCGGCGATTCTACCCGATGGTCATCGTGTGACATGGTCAGTAATACCGGCTTACAAATCAGCCAGTGCCTTGATATGGGCGGCCACGCTGCGCCCCAGGGCGGAAAGCGCATAACCGCCCTCCAGCATGGACACGATGCGGCCGCCAGCACTTGCCGCAGCAGCCTGCTTGATCTGCATAGTCACCCAGGCGTAGTCGGCCTCGACCAGGCCCAGCGACGCCATGTCATCCTCAGCATGCGCGTCGAACCCGGCCGAGATGAAGATCATTTCGGGTTGAAAGTCATACAGGCGGGGCATCCAGATATCGCTCACCACCTGGCGAAACCCGTCGCCGCGCGTCCCTGCCGGCACAGGCACGTTGCACATGTTGGCCGCCGGGTTTTCAGTGCCGCTATAGGGATAGAACGGATGCTGGAACGTGCTCACCATCAAGACCTTTTCATCGCCTGCAAAAATTTCCTCTGTGCCATTGCCATGATGCACGTCGAAGTCGACAACCGCCACGCGCGCAAGTTCCCAAACTTCCAGCGCATGGTGTGCAGCCACCGCGATGTTGTTGAAGAAACAAAATCCCATCGCGCTCGCGCGCCCGGCGTGATGTCCCGGCGGACGCACGGCACAGAAGGCGTTTTCCACTGCACCGCGCATCACCAGATCGGTGGCCAGGCAACCGGCGCCCGCCGCGCGCAAGGCGGCCTGCCAGGTTCCCGGCGACATCGCTGTGTCCGGATCGAGATGCACGATGCCATGCGCCGGGCTGCTGTCTTGCAGCATCTCGATGTATTTGCGCGGATGTACGCGCAGCAACTGTTCCATCGTCGCCAGTGGCGCATCATGCGCGTCAAGATGCGTGGCCAGCCCGGCAGCAATCAACTGGTCGTTGATCGCGTCCAGCCGTTGCGGGCACTCGGGGTGATGCGCGCCCATGTCGTGCTGGCGGCAATCGCGGTGAGAAATGAAGGCGGTGGTCATAAAAGGGAAGCGCGGCTTGATGACTTACAATCAAAACATTGCCTTCCATTATTGCCCAAAACATCCCGCTGCCATGCGCACACATGACACCACCAATGAACTCGACGCCATTCTGGCCGACATCAACCACGTCATTCTCGGCAAGGAACACCCCGTGCGCCTGGCGCTGGCCTGCCTGCTGGCGTGCGGCCACCTGCTGATCGAAGACCTGCCCGGGGTCGGCAAGACCACGCTGGCGCATGTGCTGGCGCGCGTGCTCGGGCTGGACATGCAGCGCATCCAGTTCACCAGCGACATGCTGCCCGCCGACATCATCGGCGTTTCGGTATTTGACCGCGGCAGCGGCGTCTTCCACTTTCATCCCGGGCCGATTTTCACCCAGCTGGTGTTGGCCGACGAACTCAACCGTGCGACACCCAAGGCGCAAAGCGCATTGCTCGAAGCCATGGAAGAACGCCAGGTGACGGCTGAAGGCGCCACCCGTCCGCTACCCGAACCGTTTTTCGTCATCGCCACGCAGAACCCGCTCTACCAGATCGGCACCTTTCCGCTGCCCGAATCGCAGCTGGACCGCTTTCTGCTCAAGATCGAACTCGGCTATCCCGATGCCGCCGCCGAACGGGCGTTGCTGGCCGGCGCCGACCGCCGCCAGATGCTGGCCGACCTGGCGCCGCGCATCACCCCGCAACAACTGCTCGCCCTGCAACAACAGTCGCGCAGCATCCATGCCTCGGCCGCGCTGATCGATTACATCCAGGCGCTGGTGGCTTACACCCGCAGCTCGCCGCTGTGGCTGACGGGACTCTCGCCACGCGCCGGCCTGGCGCTACTCGCCACCTCCCGCGCCTGGGCGTTGCTCGCCGGCCGCGAGCATGTGCTGCCCGAAGACGTGCAGGCCGTGCTGCCCGGCGTCATCGCCCATCGTCTGGGCTGGCGCGACGAAGCGCAAAAAGTCGGCGCTGGCGAGACGGCGAACAGGCTGATCGAGGCCGTGCCGCTGCCCTGATGCTGGTCACGCTCCTGCGCCCCATGCGCCAACTGCGGCGCCGCCTGCACGAACGCTTTGTGCGCTGGGCATTGCGTGTACCCACGCCAGAGCCAGCACCCATCATCCTCACCCAACGGCGCGTGTATGTGTTGCCGACGCGCGCCGGACTGGCGTTTGCCACGGCGCTGATCGCGATTTTTCTCGGCGCGGTGAATTACAACCTGAGCCTGGGCCATGCGCTGGTTTTTTTGCTTGCCGGACTGGGGCTGGTGACCATCCTGCATACCTTTCGCAATCTGGTGCAGTTGCGCATCCGCCCCGGCCGTTGCGAACCGGTCTTCGCTGACAGCCATGCCAGCTTTACCTTGCTGCTGGAAAACCCGCGCAATGACAAACGCATCAGCCTGCGGCTTTCCCTGCCTGCTGCTGAACATGATGCGGCATCCATCGAAATCGACGCCGCCGCGCAAGCTGTCACGGCCGCCACGCTGACCCTGCCAGCGCTGCGCCGTGGCTGGCTGCCCCTGCCCAGGATCACGCTGGAAACCACCTGGCCGCTGGGGCTGGTGCGCGCATGGAGTTATGCCGCGCCCGACATGCGCTGCCTGGTCTATCCGCAACCGGCGGCCAAGGCGCCGCCTTTGCCCTGGGGCGGCGATACCGCGCAAGGCAACCGTCGCGAAGGCCGGGGCGCGGATGATTTCTCCAGCC
>JBAQUE010000164.1:0-19019 GCA_049297315.1 Rugosibacter sp. | reverse complement strand
AAAAAGCGGGAATTCAACAAATTGGGCGCCGGGGTGATTATGCATATTCCTGCTGCGCAGCAACAACGGGGCGGCCATGGTGCGGGAGACCATTTCATGGTGATGGTGACGACTCCCTCACGAGCGTCAACAGTCACAGTAGATGCGCCGGACAAGCGTTGCTTTGTGGCCGAGCCCACGAACTGCACTGCGGCGCCAGCCACCACGCCGGTGACCAGGGATCATTTCGACATGTTTGATTTCAAGGATGCCAAATTGACCGCCCTGAAAAAAGGCAGGGTTTATATCCGCCAGGGCAAACTGGGCGATGGACTGGGAGAAGAGGCCGTACTGATCAAGAAAAAGTCTCCAACGGATTACATTGTTTCCGCGCACAAATCGCCAGAGGAAGAAGTCGGCATCGTGTACTCAGGGCATGTCAGGGTAACGGGGTGTGGCGAGACGCGTGATCTTGGTCCTGGGGATGTGTTTTATTGCCCTGGTGCGCTGGCTTATTCCGGTTTGGGCACAGGGGATAGCCAGGTGCTCAGGATATTTTCCCCGGCGAATCCGGACTTTTTTATCGCGAAACCCTGAGGTTTCACGATTCACTACACCTGGAGCGTGGCGATCAAGTCTTGCTCAAGGCGCACCAGCGTGGCGGTGTGCGCGAGTTCTTCGCCGCTGATCAGGAATACGTCTTCGACACGTTCGCCCAAGGTGCCTATTTTGGCGTTGTGCACGCTGACGTGATGCTTATCCAGGGTACGGGCGATCGCATACAGCAGTCCCGGCCGGTCGGCCGCGCTGATGTTCATGAGCGAATGGCTACCGCGTTCGTCGGCGCGAATTTCGATTTCTGGGGTGATGGGAAAATAACGCACTTGCCGTGATAGCCGTCCGTTTAGTGCATTCGGCAGCGGTGGCCGTTCGCTCAATTGTTGCGTCAGATCATGTTCGACCAGGCTGATCATGTTGCGATATACCGCATCTCCCGCCGAGGAAAAAATGATGAAGCTATCCAGTGCATAGCCGTGTTGTGTCGTATGGATGCGCGCATCAAGAATGCTATACCCCAGACGGGTGAAAAATCCGCAAAGGCGGGCGAAGAGTTGTGGCTGGTCGAGGCAATAGACCATGACCTGCAGGCCTTCACCTGCCGGGTTGAGGCGCGCATGCACGACGGGTTGCGGGCTGGCGGAGCAATGGTAGAGCCGGCGCGTGTGCCAGGCGATTTCTTCGGCGTCATGGCGCATGAAGTAGCCGGTGTCGAGCTGTTCCCACAGGGGGATTTCAATGCCCGGCCGCAAGCCGTGGTAACGCAGGATGCGGCGCGCCTCCTCCTGCCGCTCGGCTACGCCGGCAAGTGGGACATTGCCTCCGCTCAGCAGGCTGGAAGTCATGCGGTACAAGTCTTCAAGCAGCTTGGCCTTCCAGACATTCCATACTTTCGGGCTGGTGCCGCGCACATCGGCCACAGTAAGCAGATACAGCGCTGTCAGGCGCCGCATGTCACCGACACGATGCGCAAATGCCTTGATGACATCGGGGTCTGAAATATCCTGCTTTTGCGCGATTTGCGACATCGTGAGGTGTTCGGCGACGAGGAAGGTCAATAGTTCGGTGTCGTCGTTATCAAGGCCATGTTCACGGCAGAATTTTTCGGCATCCGCCATGCCGAGTCTGGAATGGTCACCACCACGGCCTTTGGCGATGTCGTGGAACAAGGCGCCAAGATAAAGCAGCCAGGGCCGTTCAAAACCCGCCATCAGCCGCGAGCAAAACGGGTATTCGTGGGCCAGCTCGGGCATCGTGAAGCGCCGTAAATTGCGGATGACTTGCAGGATGTGCTGGTCAACGGTGTAAACATGGAACAGGTCATGTTGCATCTGGCCAACAATGCGGCCAAAGTTGGGCAGGTAGCGGCCCAGGATGTCGTACTGGTTCATCCGCCGCAGCGCGTGGATCAGGTGTGGCTGCTGGAACAGGCTGAGGAATAGCGAGCGGTTGGCCGGGTCGGCGCGGAAACGGGCATTGATCAGGCGGCGCGCGCGCCACAGGGCGCGCAGGGTCCGTGCTGTCATGCCCTTGATTTCGCTGCGCTGCATTTGCAGCAGGAAACATTCGAGGATGGTGCTCGGGGTTTGCTCAAAGGTGTCCTCAGCGCGTATGTCCAATTGTTCCCGCACGCTCTGAAAATGGTTATTGATAATGAAGCTTGCGCCGGTGGGGGATGGGGACAATCGATCGGCCATGGCCTGCATGGCCAGGGTATTGAGTTGGGTGACCAGCTTGGCATTCTGGTAGTAGTGTTGCATCAAGACTTCAGAAACCCGCTTGGCTTCAGTCGCGGTGATGCCCATGTCAGCCGCCAGTTTTTCCTGATAGTCGAAGAGCAGGCGATCTTCATTCCGGCCGGCGAGCAAGTGTAGATGAATGCGTAAATCGCGCAGGCGGCGTTCGCTACGGGTGAGTTGCCGCGCTTCGATGGGCGTAATGACGCCGTTTTGCGCCAAGTCCTTCCATGTGGCGCCAAGTTGCGCCGCACGCGCGACCCAATGGATGATTTGCAAATCACGCAGGCCGCCGGGGCTCTCTTTGCAATTGGGTTCAAGGCTGTAAGGGGTATCGTTGAAGCGGGCGTAACGTTCGGCCTGCTCCAGCTGTTTTGCCCTGCAAAAGGCCGCAGGGTCGATGGTGGCATTGAAATTTTCAGTGAATGCTTTATACAAGCCCGCCGAGCCAATCAGGTAGCGTGCTTCCAGCAAGGCTGTTTGCACGGTAATGTCGCGCTCGGCTTCCGTCAGGCATTCGTTGACCGTACGTACGCTGTGGCCAATATCGAGCCCGATATCCCAGAGCAGGCCGATGAGTTCGCTGATCTTGGTTTCAAGTTGCTTGGTAACTGTTGGTTCGGGTGCATCGGGTAGCAAAATCAGCAAGTCAATATCTGAAGCAGGGTAAAGCTCGCCACGTCCATAACCACCGACTGCCGCCAGGGCGCAGTCGGCAGGCATGACCAGCGACTTCCATAATTTGTGCAGCAGGCTATCCACCAGTGCGGCGCGGCCGACAAGCAATGCCTGGCTATCGTGGTTTTTTCGCCAGGCCGCAACAAGCCGGTTTTGTTTATGGGCCAAGCTTTGCCGCATGGCGGCGGTGGGCAGCTTGAGCAAATCGTTCATGTCAGGCGGGAATTTTGATGCTTTCAGGGCAGGGTGGTGTGCCTGCGGAGATCGTCAGTACTTCAACGCCGGTTTCCGTAACGGCCACGGTATGTTCAAATTGCGCGGACAGGCTGCGGTCTTTGGTGACGACCGTCCAGCCATCCGGCAATTCGGAAATGGCGGCTTTGCCGGCATTGATCATCGGCTCGATGGTAAACACCATGCCGGGTTCCATGACCGGGCCGCTGTTCGGGTTGCCATAGTGCAAGACCTGGGGCTGTTCGTGAAAATGGCGGCCGATGCCGTGGCCGCAGAATTCGCGGACGACAGAAAAGCCGGCGTCTTCGGCATGCTTCTGGATGGCGGCGCCAATGGCGCCCAGGCGCATGCCGGGCTTGACCTGGGCAATGCCGAGCCACATGCATTCGAAGGTGATGGCGACAAGGCGCTTGGCGAGAATGGATGCCTCGCCGACAAGATAGGTGCGGCTGGTATCGCCAAACCAGCCGTCCTTGATATTGGTGATGTCGAGGTTGATGATGTCGCCGCTTTTCAAGGGGCGCTCATTGGGGATGCCATGGCAGACCTGATGATTGATCGAAGCGCAGATCGATTTGGGGAAGGGTTCATAGCCGGGTGGGGCGTAGTTCAGCGGGGCCGGGATGCAGTTTTGCACATTAACCGTGTATTCATGGCACAAGCGGTCCAGTTCTAGTGTCGTCACGCCCGGTTTGACGAAAGGCTCGATGTAATCCAGGACTTCAGCCGCCAGGCGGCAAACCTCCCGCATCTGGACAATGTCGTCAGGGGTTTTTAGCGAGGAGGACATGAGCAATCTACGAAATAGGAAAGAGTCTCATTTTAACCGCGGATGGCCTCAGCGCCGTATCGCCAGCGCCGACTTTTTGGCCAATTCGGTGGCTGGGCACACACTCCGCACGACGATCCTGTGTGCTACTTGCATAAACCGGGGCGGGCCAGCTAAAATGCCGACCCTGTCCAGGGTGTTCCTGGACGGAAATCCACACGCTTGGCGCCGATAGGGTGACATCCGCATTAAATCTGCGGCGTAACACGGCCAGGCGGCGGTTTAACCCAATCGGAGATAATTAAATGAGTACTACCATGCGCCAAATGCTGGAGGCCGGTGTTCACTTCGGCCACCAAACCCGTTTCTGGAATCCCAAGATGGCCCCGTATATCTTCGGCCATCGTAACAAAATCCACATCGTCAACCTGGAACAGACCCTCGCCAAATACAACGAGGCGATGAGCTTCGTGCGCAAGCTGGCCGCGAAGAAAGGCACCATTCTGTTCGTCAGCACCAAGCGCCAAGCTCGCGAGATCATCGCTGAAGAGGCCCGTCGTTGCGGCATGCCTTATGTTGACGACCGCTGGCTCGGCGGCATGATGACCAACTTCAAGACGCTGAAGCTGTCGGTCAAGCGCTTGAATGAACTGGAACAGATGGAAACTGATGGCGGTTTTGAAAAGCTCTCCAAAAAAGAAGCGCTGACATTGCAGCGCGAAATGGACAAACTGCGCAAGTCGATCGGCGGCATCAAGGATATGGCCGGTTTGCCGGATGCGATTTTCGTGATCGATGTCGGCTATCACAAGATAGCCGTTACCGAGGCCGGCAAGCTGGGCATCCCGCTGGTTGGCGTTGTGGATACCAACCATTCACCCGAGGGCGTGAGCTACATCATTCCGGGCAACGATGACTCGACCCGCGCCATCCGCCTGTATGCGCGTGGCGTTGCCGATGCGGTGCTGGAAGGCAAGAGCCAGGAAATGGGCGATCTGGTGCAGCAACTTGCCGGTGATGAAGAGTTTGTTGAAGTCGCCGAGGATGAGGCGGCAGAGTAAATCTCGTTGCCGGTTTGCGGGGGCGGCAGGAATATCGGTTTGGTCGTGCAGTTATTCTTGCGCTTTTCCCCCTCAGTGATTTTTTGTCACCTGTTTTGAATCGAATCGGAGTTAAGCAATGGCGGAAATTACCGCAGGTATGGTCAAGGAATTGCGCGAGAAGACTGACGCGCCAATGATGGAATGCAAGAAGGCGCTGACGGAAGCCGCCGGCGATATGGACCGCGCGGAAGAAATCCTGCGCGTCAAGCTGGGTAACAAGGCTTCCAAGGCGGCCAGCCGCGTCGCCGCCGAAGGCGTGGTTGCCGTGCATATCAGTGGCGATGGCAAGCTGGGCAGCATGCTCGAAATCAATTCGGAAACCGATTTCGTGGCCAAGAATGATGACTTCCTGGCATTGGCCGCTGGATGCGCCCGCCTGGTTGCGGAAAAGAATCCTGCGGATGTCGCGGCCTTGTCCGCGCTGCCGCTTGGCGAAGGTACGGTGGAAACCACCCGCACGGCGCTGGTGGGCAAGATCGGCGAAAACATGAGCCTGCGCCGCTTCGTGCGTGTCGAGGCCAAGGGCAAGCTGACCTCCTATATCCATGGGGGCGCAAAAATCGGTGTGCTGGTGGATGTGGTCGGCGGCGATGAAGTCTTGGCGAAAGACATCGCCATGCATATCGCCGCGTCCAGGCCCAAGTCGCTGGATGCATCGGGCGTGCCTGCCGACCTGCTGGAAACCGAGCGCCGCATCGCCATCGAAAAAGCGCGCGAAGCCGGCAAGCCGGAAGCCATGCTGGAAAAAATCGCCGAAGGTACGGTGCAGAAATACCTGCGCGATGTCACGCTGTTGAGCCAGGTTTTTGTCAAGGCCGAAGATGGCAAGCAGACCATAGAGCAACTGCTGAAGTCCAAGGGCGCCTCAGTGGGCAGCTTCTCGCTCTATATGGTGGGCGAGGGTATCGAAAAGAAAGTGACTGACTTTGCGGCGGAAGTGGCTGCCCAGGCAGCTGCTGCAAGCAACAAGTAAGTCACAGCATGCCCCACGCCAAATTCCGTCGCATCCTGCTCAAGCTCTCTGGCGAAGCTTTGATGGGTGATGATGCCTATGGCATCAACCCGCGAATGCTGGGTAGTATTGTCGCGGAAATCAAGACGGTCGCCGATCTTGGTGTCGAGATCGGCGTTGTCATCGGTGGTGGCAACATTTTTCGCGGCGTGGCTGGCACGGCGACCGGCATGGACCGCGCCACGGCAGATTACATGGGCATGCTGGCCACGGTGATGAACGGCATGGCGCTATCTGATGCGATGCGCCAGGCCGGGCTGAATGCGCGCGTGCAGTCGGCGCTCAATATCGAACAGGTTGTTGAGCCGTACATCCGCGGCAAGGCGATCCGTTATCTCGAAGAAGGCCGGGTAGTGATTTTTGCCGCCGGCACGGGCAATCCCTTTTTCACGACCGATACGGCAGCCGCGTTGCGTGGCTCTGAAATCGGCGCCGAGATTGTCTTGAAGGCCACCAAGGTGGATGGCATCTATACCGCTGATCCAAAGAAAGATCCAACCGCGACACGGTTTACCCACATCAGTTTTGATGAAGCCATCAGCCGTAACCTGGCGGTGCTTGATGCCACGGCGTTTGCCTTGTGCCGTGACCAGAAGTTGCCGATCAACGTGTTCTCGATCTTCAAGCCGGGCGCATTGAAGCGCGTGGTGATGGGCGAGGATGAAGGTACACTGGTTCACGTTTAAGCAATTTTCAGGAGTTCCTGTTGTGATTCCCGAACTGAAAAAAAACACAGAGCAAAAAATGCAGAAAAGCCTGGAGTCGCTGAAAGCCGACCTGGGCAAGGTACGCACAGGCCGTGCGCATACGGGGATTCTTGACCATGTGCAGGTGGATTATTACGGCTCAATGATGCCCATCAACCAGGTGGCCAACATCACCCTGATCGATGCCCGCACCATCGGCGTCCAACCCTGGGAAAAGCCCTTGGTGGCGAAAGTCGAAAAGGCGATCCGTGATTCCGACCTGGGGCTGAACCCGGCCTCGCAAGGCGATGTGATCCGTGTGCCGATGCCGGCGCTGACAGAAGAGCGCCGCCGGGATTTGATCAAGGTGGTCAAGCATGAGGGTGAAAACGCCAAGATCGCGATGCGCAATCTGCGCCGCGATGCGAATGCCCATCTCAAGGATGTGCTGAAGAAGAAGGAAATTTCTGAAGACGACGAGCGCCGCGCACAGGACGATATCCAGAAACTGACTGACCGCTACGTGATGGAAGTGGACAAGCTGTTGGCGGAAAAAGAAAAAGACCTGATGGCGGTCTGATTGCAAAAAGCTTGGCTTAGCGCGAACTGCAGGAGAAAGCATGACGGGAAAGTTCACCAGTTCGACACAAGCGATCCCTGATGTGGGTGTTGTGCCACAGCATCTGGCCATCATCATGGATGGTAATGGGCGCTGGGCGAAACAGCGGTTCCTGCCCCGTGTGGCGGGCCACAAGCGCGGCCTGGAAACGGTGCGCGCAATGGTCAAGGCATGTATTGCAAAGCGTATCGGATACCTCACCCTGTTTGCCTTTTCTTCGGAAAACTGGCGGCGTCCTGCAGAGGAGGTATCTTTCCTGATGAATTTGTTTGTCACCGCCTTGCAAGGCGAAATTGGCAAACTGCATGCCAATGGCGTTCGCCTGCGCGTGATTGGTGACCTCGCCGCCTTTGAGCCGCGTTTGCTGGCGTTGATCCGCGAAGGTGAAGCGCTGACCGCGAACAATACCCGCTTGACGCTGACCATTGCCGCCAACTATGGCGGGCGCTGGGATATCTTGCAGGCGATGAACCAGTTGTCCCTGGCGCATCCGGAAAAGGCAGGCCATTACGGCGAGGCTGATTTGGCGCCGCATCTGGCCATGGCCTATGCGCCGGAACCCGATCTGTTCATCCGCACGGGCGGCGAGCAGCGCATCAGCAACTTCCTGCTCTGGCAACTGGCGTATAGCGAATTTTATTTCACCGATACGCTATGGCCGGATTTCAATGGGGCGGCTCTGGACATGGCGATTGCCTCATACCAGCAGCGCGAACGCCGCTTCGGGCGCACCAGCGAGCAGATACAACCTGCTGCATTACTGCACGCCGTATCGCCAGAGCCAGCGCTATGCGTCCCTTCGGGAACTTTTTCCACGATTGCAACAAAAGACCTGACCGGAACCGATGTCAAATCTTAGCCTGCGGATAATCACCGCGCTGTTGCTGGTCACCGGGCTTGGGGTGGTGCTTTTTTCACTGCCGGGGTGGGCAGCGGAAGTGGCTTTTGCCGTGGTTGCCGCGCTGGCGGCATGGGAATGGGCAGGCTTGATGCGCCAGGGCAAGGCGGCGCGCGTGATGTATGCCTTTGTCCTGCTCCTGTCCTGCTGGCAGTTGCGCATTGGCGTGCCGCAACTGATGCCCGGGTTGCTGATCATTGCGGTGATGTTCTGGATATTCGTCGTGCCTTGCTGGCTCTGGCGCAAGTGGACGCTTGCCGGTAACGACTTTTTCGGCTACCTGATTGGCCTGCTGGTGATCCTGCCAACCTGGGCGGCCATGCTGTTGTTGCATGCCGCCAGTCCTTGGCTGTTGCTGGCGGCGATGGCGCTGGTATGGGTGGCGGATATCGCCGCCTATTTCGCTGGCCGCACCTGGGGCCGCCACAAACTGGCGCCTGCAATCAGCCCCGGCAAAACCTGGGAGGGCGTAGCCGGCGCCATGCTTGGTGTGCTGCTGTATGGCGGCATTCTCTGGTTTTGCATGCCATCCGCAGACAGGCCCGCGGTGCTGTGGCTGGTTCTGGCTTTGCCACTGCTGACGGCAATCAGCATTTGCGGCGATTTGTTTGAATCCTTGCTCAAGCGGCAGGCCGGGGTGAAAGACAGCAGCGGTTTGCTGCCCGGCCATGGCGGCATCCTGGATCGCATCGACAGCCTGACCTCCACCTTGCCGCTGGCCGCGCTGATGCTGCATTTCAGCCGATGATGAAGCTGGCCATCCTCGGCGCCACCGGTTCGATCGGCGTCAGCACGCTGGACGTGGTGGCGCGCCATCCTGAGCGGTTCCAGGTTGTGGCCTTGAGCGGCCACACGAGAGTTGAGTTGTTGGCTGCGCAATGCCAGCAGTTCCAGCCAACCTATGCCGTAACCGGCAACGCTGCGGATGCCCGGCGCTTGGCTGCAATGCTGTCCTCCCTATCCGTCAAGACTGAGGTGTTGCATGGGCCACAGGCGCTGGCGCAGATTGCCAGCCTGCCCGAGGTGGATGCCGTGATGGCGGCGATTGTCGGTGCGGCGGGGCTGGCGCCAACCCTGGCTGCGGTGAGCGCCGGCAAGCGCGTGCTGCTGGCCAACAAGGAAGCGCTGGTCATGGCGGGCGCCATTTTCATGGCCGAGGTCAAGCGTGCGGGCGCATGCTTGCTGCCTATCGATAGTGAGCACAATGCCGTATTCCAGTCCATGCCAACCGGTTATATGGGCGATTTTGCCCATGCTGGCGTGCGCCGCATTTTGCTCACCGCATCCGGCGGCCCATTCCGTACAACGCCTGTGGAAGCCTTGTCGGCCATCACGCCGGAACAGGCTGTCGCGCATCCGAAATGGAGCATGGGCAAAAAGATTTCCGTCGATTCGGCGACGCTGATGAACAAGGGGCTGGAAGTCATCGAAGCGCACTGGCTGTTCAATGCGCCGGCCGACAAGATCGAGGTGGTCATCCATCCACAGAGCGTGATTCATTCGCTGGTTGAATATGCCGATGGTTCCGTGCTGGCGCAACTCGGCAACCCCGACATGCGCACACCGATTGCCCATGCCCTGGCCTGGCCGCAACGCATGGATTCCGGTGCGGCGATGCTGGATCTCTTTGCCGTCGCGCAACTCGACTTCGAGCGCCCAGACCGTCTGCGTTTCCCCTGCCTGGATCTGGCTTATCAGGCGTTGTGCGCGGGCGGCAACGCAGCAGCCGTGCTGAATGCCGCGAATGAAGTCGCGGTGGCGGCCTTTCTCGACCGCCGCCTGCCCTTCCTTAAAATCGCCGAGGTCATCGCTGCGGTGCTGGATGCCGTGCCGCAAGATGCGATGCTGGACATGGCGGCTGTACTGGAAGCGGACCGTCAAGGACGTGCAGCAGCCAACAACCAACTGGCCAAATACAGATGATGAGCGTGAACAATTTCCTGATTTATGCCGGTGCGTTTTTGCTCGCGCTGGGCGTGCTGGTGGTGGTGCACGAAATGGGGCACTACCTTGTCGCGCGCGCCTGCGGCGTCAAGGTGTTGCGCTTCTCTGTCGGCTTTGGCCGCATTCTCTGGTCACGGCGCATAGGGCGGGACCAGACGGAATGGGTCATCGGCGTGTTTCCGCTGGGCGGCTACGTCAAAATGGTCGATGAGCGTGAAGGGGAAGTGCCGATAGAGGATTTGCCCCGCGCATTCAACCGCCAGCCGGTCGGAAGGAGGGCGCTCGTCGTGGTTGCCGGGCCGGTCGCCAATCTGCTGCTGGCCATTTTTCTGTATTGGCTGGTTTTCATGGCGGGCATGACCGAACTCAAGCCACGTCTTGGCATTCCACCTGCGAATAGCCCCGCAGCGGCGGCCGGCATTGCCGCAGGCGATACGGTGCGCGCCGTGAATGGACATGCGATCGCCAGCTGGCAGGACTTGCGCTGGGAAGTTCTGCGCCAGACCATGAATGCCGCTGCACTGGAGTTGGAAGCCATCACGGCGCAGGGTACCTTGGTGAACTACCGCATCAGAATGTCTGGCCTGGCGCTTGCCAAAATGGAAAAAGATCCATTGACGCCCTTGGGAGTGCTGCTTTACCGGCCACGCCTGCCAGCCATTGTTGGCGATATCCTTGCTGGATCCGCTGCTGCCACAGCGGATTTGCGTGTCGGTGATCAGGTGCTGGAAATCGATGGCCAGACCATCGGCGACTGGGCAGAGATGTCAGCGATTGTGCGTGCTTCGGCAGGGCGCAAACTCTTGTTTACCCTTCAACGTGCTGGCCAGCGGATACAGGTTCCGGTCATTCCCCAAGCCGTTGGGGAGGGAGCGCAGCAGCAGGGGCGGCTTGGCCTGATGGTCAAGGAAGGCGAAGGCCGCGACAGCTTTGAAGCCATGACCACGGTGGTGCGTTACGGCCCATTTGAAGCGGCAACGCGGGCGGTGGTTAAAACCTGGGATACGGCGATCATCAGCTTGCGCATGATGGGCCGCATGCTGACCGGTGAGCTGTCCTGGAAAAACCTCTCCGGCCCGGTCACCATCGCTGACTATGCCGGGCAGTCGGCACGCCTTGGGCTGAGTTACTACCTAAGCTTTTTAGCCCTCATCAGCATCAGTCTTGGCGTGCTCAACCTGCTGCCTGTGCCGGTTCTGGATGGTGGGCATTTGATGTATTATCTTGTCGAATTCATCAAGGGTGGCCCTGTGCCGGAGCGGGTGCTGGAAATCGGTCAACAGATTGGTTTCGCCTTGCTGATGCTGCTCATGGCTTTTGCCTTTTATAACGATATCAATCGTCTCGTGTCCGGTTAGCTTTCACCCCATGAACAAAAAATTACTTGCTGTTTTGGTTTCCGCTTTGCTGGCGAAATCTGTTTTGGCGTTTGAGCCTTTCCAGATCAAGGACATCCGGGTTGAAGGCATCCAGCGTACCGAGGCTGGTACGGTGTTCTCCTACCTGCCGGTCAAGGTTGGCGACACGATAGATGACGAAAAGGCGGCCAGCGCGATCAAGGCCTTGTTCGCCACCGGGTTCTTCAAGGATGTGCGGCTGGAAGTTGAAGGCCAGGTGCTGGTGGTTATCCTGGAAGAACGTCCGGCGATTGCTTCACTGGATTTCACCGGGCTCAAGTCTTTCAAGGCAGATGACCTCAAGAAAGGGTTGCGTGACATCGGCCTGGCCGAATCCCGTATTTTCGACCGCGCCATGGTTGAGCGCGCGGAGCAGGAGCTGAAACGGCAATATCTGTCGCAAGGACGCTATGCGGTTGACGTAAAGGTGGTGGTGACCCCATTGGAACGCAATCGCGTCGGCATCAAATTCGTGGTGGACGAAGGCGAAGTCGCCAAAATCAAGCAGATCAATATTGTGGGCGCCAAAGCTTTCCCGGAAAAGGATTTGCTGAACCTGATGGCCCTGGGCACCTCAGGCTGGCTGTCGTGGTATACAAAAAACGACCAGTACTCAAAACAAAAGTTGTCGGGCGATCTGGAGTCCCTGCGCTCCTACTACATGAACAAGGGTTATCTTGAGTTCAACATTGAGTCGACCCAGGTTTCCATTTCAGCCGACAAGCAGGACATTTACATCACGGTCAATGTCACCGAGGGCGAGAAATACACCATCTCGTCAGTCAAGCTGGCTGGCAACCTGCTGTTGCCGGAAGCCGAATTGCTCAAACTGGTGAAAATCAAGCCCGGTGACGTGTTTTCCCGCGAAGCGATGACCGAGACTACCAAAGCCATCAGTGAGCGCCTGGGTAATGACGGTTATGCCTTTGCCAACGTCAATGCGGCGCCCGAACTAAACAAGGAAAAGCGGCAGGTGGCGTTTACGTTGATGATTGATCCGGGGCGGCGCGTTTATGTCCGGCGGATTAACATTGAGGGCAATACCCGGACTCGGGATGAAGTCATCCGCCGCGAAGTCCGCCAGATGGAGTCCGCCTGGTACAACGGGGAGCGGATCAAGAAGTCGCGCGACCGGATTGACCGCCTGGGGTATTTTGACGAAGTGACCATGGAAACGCCAGCGGTCGCCGGCACCACGGACCAGGCAGACGTCGATTTCAAGGTCAAGGAAAAGCCCACCGGGAATATCTCTATCGGCGCCGGTTTTTCAAGCTCCCAAAAAGTCATGCTGTCGGGTTCGGTACAGCAACAGAACGTGTTTGGCAGCGGCAAACATATTGGCGTGGAAGTCAGCGCCAGCAAGTCTTACCGCGTGTTGTCCCTGTCGCATACAGACCCCTATTTCACGGTTGATGGCGTCAGCCAGGGCTTCGATCTATATACCCGCAAGACGGATACCAGTTCCCTATATGTCAGTAGTTTTTCAGCGGATGCCACAGGCGGTGGCGTGCGGTATGGTATTCCTGTGGGTGAAGATGATTATGTTTTCCTTGGGCTCGCGGCAGATCATACCTCGCTTAAAACCACCAGTTTTTCAGCGCAACGCTACCAAGATTATGTTAACAAATATGGTCCGAACAGCAATACCTGGTTAACCACACTGGGTTGGCAGAAGGATGGCCGCGACAGCGGCACGGTACCCACCAAAGGCATTTATCGGCGGGCCAATCTGGAAATTGCGATGCCAGGCAGCACGACGACTTATATCCGGGGCACCATTCAGCACCAGCAGTTCAATCCGCTGAGCGATACATTTACCTTGATGCTGAATGGTGAATTTGATATCGCCAAAGCTTACGGGAGTAGGGAAGTCCCCTTCTTCAAGAACTTTTATGCAGGTGGCATCGGCTCTGTGCGTGGTTTCCAGTCAAACGGCCTGGGGCCACGGGATTCATTAACCAATGACCCACTGGGTGGCACCAAGAAACTCCTGGGCAGCACCGAGTTGCTATTCCCCTTGCCAGGCGCCATGCGTGACCGTTCCTTCCGTTTGAGTGTGTTTGTCGATGCGGGTGGCCTTTGGGGATATGACGAAAAATTCTCATTGGGTGATCTCCGTTACAGCACGGGTATGGCCGTCTCCTGGAATTCGCCGATGGGGCCGCTTAAGCTATCATTTGCAAAGCCGCTCAACGACAAACCAGATGACAAGACGCAAGCCATCCAGTTTCAGTTTGGGTCGATCTTTTAGTTTTGCATAGCGAGAGAGACATGCTTAAAAATAGTGTATTTAGCGTCCTTGTTGCCTTGCTGGTGCTTGGTGGCATCGCTCACGCCGAAACCAAGATCGGTTTCGTCAACAGCCAGCGCATCCTGGCCGAAGCGCCTCAGGCGGCCAAGGCGAAGAAGAAGATCGAAAAGGATTTCGAAAAGCGTGACCAGGATTTGCAGCGCATGGTCAAGCAGCTACAGGTGATGCAGGAGGCCATGGACAAGAATGGCCCCACGATGGCGGAGGCCGAACGCCGCGCCAAAGAGCGTGAGCTGGCGGATTTGACGCGCGACTTGCAACGCAAGCAGCGCGAGTTCCGCGAGGATCTCAGCCAGCGCCAGAATGAGGAAATGGCGGCGATTTTCGAGCGCGTCAACAAGGCCATCAAGCAGATCGCCGACGCTGAAAAATACGACATCATTTTCCAGGAAGCCGTTTACTTCAACCAGCGTATCGACATCACCGACAAGGTGATCAAGGCGTTGGCCGACGGCGCCAAGTAAGCCATCTTGGCCGTGACCTTGCGGCTTGGTGACATCGTCGCCCGCCTGGGCGGTGAAATAGTCGGCGCTGGTAAAGCAACTGCGCTACAAGGCGGTCGAGCAAAAGACGCTCTCCTCGCCGTAGCGGATGGCGATACGGCGAACCTGCCGGTAGCACGCGTTGCGCCGCTGGAAACCGCCGGGCCGGGTGACCTGAGCTTCCTGTCCAACCCCAAATACCGCGCGCAGTTGATGCAGACGCGAGCGGCTGCCGTGATCATGGCAAAACCTGTCGAGGGTTGCCCGGTACCGGCGATCTTGACCCCGCAGCCTTATCTTTACTATGCCCATGTTGCCCAGTGGCTGAACCCGCCGCCTGAGGCCGTGCCGGGCGTTCATCCGAGCGCCGTCGTTGAATCTGCATCCATCGCAAGATCCGCCAGCATTGGCGCACAGGTGTGGATAGGCGCGGGCGCGCAGATCGGCGAAAATGTTGTTATTGGCGCCAATTGCAGCATCGGCGAGGACGTGGTCATCGGTGATGGCGTGCGCCTCGCCGCGCAGGTCACGGTGTATGCCGATTGCCGGATCGGTGCGCGTTGCGTTGTGCATTCCGGCGTGGTGATCGGCGCGGATGGCTTTGGTTTTGCGCGCGAGGCGACGGGTGAATGGGTGAAAATTCCCCAGATCGGGCGCGTGCTGATTGGCGATGATGTCGAAATCGGCGCCAACACCACAATAGATCGTGGCGCGCTGGGCGACACGATCATCGGCAATGGCGTGAAACTGGACAACCAGATACAGATTGCCCATAACGTGAAGATAGGCGAGCATGCCGCGCTGGCTGGTTGCGTCGGAGTCGCCGGCAGCGCCATCATCGGCGCGCGGTGCAGCATCGGCGGCGCGGCGATGATCCAGGGCCATCTGACGCTGGCTGACGATGTCACGGTAACCACCGGAACCCTGGTCACCAAATCAATTTCCCGCGCAGGCACTTACAGCGGCGCGAATCCTTTTCTTGAACATGCCGACTGGCTGAAGAATTTTTCGCATTTGCGCCATCTGGACGCGATGGCCGATAAAATCCGCGCCCTCGAACAACGCCTGGCAGCACTGGAGAAAAAGTCATGAGCGACGCAACCCCCGCCACGCCCGCGGATTCCAGCATGGACATCCATGAAGTCCTGAATTATTTACCGCATCGTTATCCGTTCTTGCTGATTGACCGCGTGCTGGAAGTCATTCCCGGCGAACGGATTACCGCGCTGAAAAACGTCAGCATCAACGAGCCCTTCTTCCCCGGCCATTATCCGCATCATCCGGTGATGCCTGGCGTGCTGGTGATCGAAGCCATGGCGCAGGCAGCGGCGATTCTATCGTTCAAGACGCTCGGCCAGTTGCCGGATGACGAGGCCATTTATTATTTCGTCGGCATCGACAATGCGCGCTTCAAGAAACCGGTGAGCGCGGGTGACCAACTGATCCTGGACATCCAGCTGACGCTCAACAAGCGCGGTATCTGGAAATATACGGCCGTGGCCAAAGTTGCTGGTACGGTGGTCGCCGAAGCCGACCTGATCTGTTCGGTGAAACCCAGTGGCTCTGCACTTTCCGAAAGCGGATTCAAACCTGCGGGCGCATGACAGCCATTCATCCCACCGCCATTGTCCACGCCAGGGCCAAGCTCGGCGAAGGTGTCAGCATTGGCGCTTATTCGCTGGTCGGCGAGCATGTCGAAATTGGCGACAACACCGCAATCGGCCCGCATGTGGTGGTCACTGGCCGCACCACCATCGGCCGCGACAACCGGATTTTCCAGTTCTGCTCAATAGGCGAAGAGCCGCAGGATAAAAAATACAACGGCGAGCCGACGCGGCTGGAAATCGGCGACCGCAACACGATACGCGAAAGTTGCACGCTGAATTGCGGCACGGTGCAGGATGCCGGCGTAACCCGTGTCGGCAGCGACAACTGGATCATGGCCTATGTGCATGTCGCGCATGATTGCCAGGTCGGCAACAACGTCATCTTTGCCAACAGCACGCAGCTTGCAGGCCATGTGCATATCGGCGACTGGGCCATCCTGGCGGGTTTTACCGGCGTGCATCAGTTCGTGCGCATTGGTGCGCACAGCATGACCGCCGTCAGCTCCGTGTTATTGCAGGATTTGCCGCCCTATGTCATGGCCTCCGGCAGCCCGGCGCAGCCGCGCAGCATCAATGCCGAAGGCTTGAAGCGCCGGGGCTTTTCGGCGGAGTCGATTACCGCCATCCGCCGTGCCTTCAAAACCCTGTACCGGCAAGGCCGCACGCTGGATGAGGCACGGACGATAATTACGGCGGAATCTGCGGGCGCGCCAGAGCTGTCGATACTGGCGGATTTTTTGGCCCAGCCAGGGCGCGGGATCATCCGCTGATGGCGCGCATTGCGATGGTCGCGGGAGAGGCTTCCAGCGACCAGTTGGCCGCCCACTTGATCGCCGCGCTGAAAACGCAGATTCCCGACGCCAGTTTTTACGGTATCGGCGGGCCGAAAATGCAGCGCGAAGGGTTTGATTCCCAATGGCCGGCTGACAAACTTGCCGTGCGCGGCTATGCCGAAGCCTTGCGCCACTACCGCGAGATTGCCCGCATCCGCCGCCAGTTGCTCCAGCGCCTGCTCAAGGACCGGCCGGACATTTTCATCGGCGTCGATGGCTACGACTTCAATGCCTGGCTGGAAAAACGCCTGAAGCGCGCCGGCATTGCCACCGTGCATTTTGTCAGCCCGACTATCTGGGCCTGGCGCAAAAACCGGCTGAAAAATATCCTCAAGTCGATGACGCACATTCTTGCGCTGTATCCGTTCGAGCCTGCGCTGTACGCCGGCACGCCGGTCAAATGCAGCTACGTCGGGCACCCGATGGCGGATGTCATTCCGCTGCAAACCGACCAAAAAGCCATGCGCGAGCGCCTCGGCATTCTGCCCAATCAACAAGTCGTCGCCTTGTTGCCGGGCAGCCGCCAGGCGGAACTGCATTACATGGCCGATACCTTTGTCGCCACCGCCAAGCTGTTGCATGCGCAGAATCCCGCGCTGCATTTTCTGGTGCCGCTGGTTTCCGCCGGGACGCGCCTGCAATTCGAAACCGCGATGTGGCGGCAGAAAGCCGACGAGTTGCCCTTCACCCTGATGTTCGGCCACGCCATCGATGCGCTCACCGCCAGCGATGTGGCGCTGGTCGCCAGCGGTACGGCTACGCTGGAAACCGCGCTGGTTGGCCGGCCCATGGTCATCACCTACAAAGTCTCGCCCTGGTCCTGGCGCATCATGCGGCGCATGGGCTACCAGCCGTGGATCGGCTTGCCCAACATCCTGGCCGGCCGCTTTGTGGCGCCCGAATTTTTGCAGGACGACGCCACGCCGGAAAATCTTGCCCAGGCCATCGGCAATTTGCTGGTTGATCGCCAGGCGCGTGCCGGCATCCTGCGGGTTTTCGCCAGCCTGCATCGCCTGCTGCGGCAGGATACGGCGCAAAAGGCGGCGGCGGCGATCCTGCCGTATTTGAAAAATTCCTTACAAAAGGCATGAATGCCCTGATTTGCGGCGTAGACGAGGCGGGCCGTGGCCCGCTGGCCGGGCCCGTGTATGCGGCAGCGGTGATCCTCGACCCGGCGCGGCCGATTGACGGCCTCGACGATTCAAAGAAACTCAGTGAAAAAAAGCGCGAACGCCTGGCGCTGGAAATCCGCGAAAAGGCGCTCGCCTTTGGCATCGCCTTCGCCACCGTGGAAGAGATTGATGCAATCAACATCCTGCAAGCCACGTTGCTGGCCATGCGCCGCGCCGTCGAAGCTTTGCCTGTGCAGCCAACCGAAGCCCTGATCGACGGCAACCGCTGCCCGCTGCTGACTATGCCAGCGCGCGCCATCATCGGCGGCGATGCGCTGGAACCGGCCATCTCGGCCGCGTCGATACTCGCCAAAACCGCACGCGACGCCGCCATGCTGCTTATTCATGCAGACTATCCGCAATATGCGCTGGACCGGCATAAAGGCTATGACACCGCGGCCCATCGGGCGGCGCTGATAGCCTTTGGGCCGGCGCATTTTCACCGCAAGAGCTTCGCGCCGGTGCGCGCCTTGCTGGAAAAAGCATGAGCACGCCGCACCTGATTACCTCCCGCGCCAACCCGGCCTTCAAGGCGCTCAGCGCACTGGCCAGCGACCCGCGTGCGCCGCGCCGCGAGGGACGCGCGCTGGCCGATGGCATCCATCTGGTCGCCGGTTGTTTCGCCCAGGGCATCACGGTACAGCAACTGCTGGTCAGCGAAAGCGGGCAGCAGCATCCGCAGATTGCCGCCTTGCTCGCCAGCGAGGGCGAGATCGACTGCCTGCTGTTCAGTGACGCCCTGTTCCGTGAAATTTCCGGTGTCGCCACACCCACCGGCATTGCCGCAGTGATCACCATTCCGCCATCGCCATCAGACGAGATCACCGGCGACGCCGTGCTGCTCGATGCGGTACAGGATGCCGGCAATGTCGGCGCCATTTTGCGTACCGCCGCCGCCGCCGGTGTGCGCGATGTCATCCTCGGCCCCGGCTGCGCCGGCGCCTGGACACCGCGCGTGCTGCGCGCCGTACAGGGTGCGCATTTCAGCTTGCGCGTCCGCG
>JBAQUE010000163.1:0-10938 GCA_049297315.1 Rugosibacter sp. | reverse complement strand
GGTCAAGGCGTATGAGGCCGCGATGATCTCGTCGCAATCATCCCTCGACTCGAACAAGCTCGGTTATGAAGTGGGCGTGCGCATCAATATCGATGTGCTGAATGCGCAAAGCCAGTTGTATGCCACGCAGCAAAGCCTGTCTAAAGCGCGGCTGGATACGCTGCTTGCGTTGCTGCGTCTGAAGGCGGCGGCCGGCAGCCTGAAGGAAGAAGACGTGCGGGCGATCAACGCGCTGTTGAACTGATAGACGGGCTGATCAGTTTCAGCGCACGCACCGTGGCGCCACGGTGGCGCGTGGCGAACGCCAGTCCGGCCTTGCCCATGCGCTGACGGCGTTCCGGATTGGCCAGCAGCGTGGCCACCTGCCGGACCAGATCATCGGCATCGCGCACTGGATATGCCGCACCACAGGCCAGCGCCGCGCTTGCGGCTTCGGCAAAATTGAACGTCGATGGCCCGAGCAATACTGGCGTGCCCGCCGCGCACGCCTCGATCAGGTTCTGGCTGCCGTAATCCTTCAGGCTGCCGCCGATGAAAGCCAGGTCGGCCGCCGCATACCAGACAAACATTTCGCCCATGCTGTCGCCGATCAGCACCTGGGTCGCCGGGTTGATTGCCGTGTTTTCGCTCCGGCGCTGAATGAGGAAACCGCGCTTGATGGCCAGTTGCGCCACCTCGTCGAAGCGCTGCGGGTGGCGCGGCACGATGATGAGCAGTGGGTTGGGCGTTATTGCCCCGTCTTTCGCCGTATTGCCAGCGCCGTCCAGAAACGGACTCAAGACTTTTTTCCATGCATCGAGAATCAGCGCTTCCTCACCTTCGCGCGTGCTCGCCGCCAGCCAAACAGGCCGGGCGCCGATGCGGGCGCGGAATTCCTGGCCAAGCGCCAGTTGGGCTGGCGGCACGTCGATATCGAATTTCATGTTGCCGGTGATAGTGACAGACGTCGCGCCCAGCGCCGTGAGCCGCGCCGCATCGTCGGCCGATTGCGCGCCGATGGCGCCCAGTTGGCGCAAGGCCTGCCGGGTCAGGTTGGGGAACCAGGCATAGCGCCGTGCGGAGCGCGCTGACAGGCGGGCATTGAGAAAAAACACGGGCACATGTTGCGCCTGGCATGCCGCCAGCAGGTTCGGCCACAATTCGGTTTCCAGGATGCAGCCAAATTCTGGCCGGTAATGGCGCAAGAAACGCCGCATCGCCCACGGGGTGTCGTAGGGCAGGTAGATGCGTTCCACCGTGTCGCCGAAAAGGGCTTGCGACGTGGTGCGGCCGGTAGGCGTCATGTGGGTGAACAGGATGCGATGGGCAGGATAGCGTTCGCGCAAGGCTGCCACCAGGGGTTGCGCGGCGCGGGTTTCGCCGACCGAGACCGCATGCAGCCAGAGGGTGGGTGAGGTGGATCGCGCATCAGCCGGTGCAGAAAAAAAACCGAAACGTTCCCCCCAGTGCTGCAGGTAGCCAGGTTGGCGGCGTGCGCGCCAGAGCAAATGGATGATCGCCCAGGGCAGCAACAGCAGCGTGGCCAGGGTGTAGATCAGGGGGGGCATCACAGCAATGATTGCACGGTGGCCAGCACGTCGGCTACCTGTGGCGGCGCGCCACGAGCGCCGAGATTGATGGCATTGTGTGCCGCCAGCACGCCATTTTCAGCGGGGTCGGAAGCGCAGAACAATGCGATGACAGGGCGCTGCAAGGCGGCGGCGAGATGGGTCAATCCGGTGTCCAGACCGATCACCATGTGCATGCCGGCCATGATGTCGGCAAGTTCATGCAGATTAAGCGGGGGCAATGTCTTGGCATCAGGAATCGCCTGCGTCAGCCGGGCCGTCCGCGCCTGCTCCGGCAGGACGAAGCTGGTGGGGAGCAGGCAGCGTAGTCCTTGTGCGTACAGTGCGCGGCCTAGTACGACCCAGTTTTCTTCCGGCCACAACTTGTCGTCACGCGAAGTGGCTGTCAGGAGCATCACCTTGTTACCAGCAATGCTCGGCGCTGGTGAAGCAACTGATGAACCCCCTGCACAGCAAGAAGGGGCAGGAAAGAACCCTGCCCGCTTCGCTGTGGATGCGCTACAAGGCGGCTGGGCAAAAAACGCTCTCCTCGCCGTAGCGGATGGTGGTATGGCGAGGCCATAGTCTGGGCTGTCGTGCAACGCATATCCGGCAGCCTGGGCAACCAGTTGCCGGTTGCGGGTGACGGCGTGCAGCGCGGGCGAGACTGTAAATGTGGCTTCATAGCAGCATGCCGCCAGCGGTTCGCGAGCGGACGCCCTTGAAAGGCCGCACTGTTTTCCGTGCGCCAAGCCAGCGATGAGGGCGCTTTTCAGCAGGCCTTGCGTATCAATTACCAGGTCGTAGTTTTCCTGCCGTATCCGATGCCTGAAAGCGCACATCTCAAGCCAGGTTGAGCGCATGTAAAGCGACTTGCGCCAGCGCCGCCATGCCACGGGAAGCACCGCATGCACGCCGGGATGCAAACGAGGAATGTCAGCGAAACTTTCTTCGACCACCCAGTCGATCAGCGCCTGCGGAAAATTCTTGCGTAGATCGGTGACAACTGGCAGGTTGTGGATGACATCGCCGAGGGATGAAGTCTTGACGAGAAGAATGCGCATATTCAGCGGATTATACGTGGCATGGCATGCTAGATTCGCAAACAGGCAAGCATATGGAGATGTCCGCCGCTTGCCATAAGCCGTGTCCGCTGTGGTTGCCATATCCTATTTGCATGTCATGTCCAAGATTCCGGTTTCCGCCGTTTTGATCGTCAAGAATGCCGCTCGCGAATTGCCCGCCTGCCTGGCCAGTGTCAACTTTTGCGCCGAGATGCTGGTGGTCGATTCGGGCAGCACGGATGCTACCGTCGCCATCGCCGAAGCCTCCGGCGCGCGGGTGATCCGGTCGCACTGGCGCGGCTTTGGTGCGCAGAAACAGTTTGCCGTTGAGCAGGCCGCCCACGACTGGGTGCTTTGTATTGACGCGGATGAGTGTGTCAGCGATCGACTGCGGCAGAGTTTGCTTGCGGCATTCGCCGTGTTATCAGCACCGACTTTTCATGCCTACCGCTACGCCCGCTGCAACCGCTTCATGGGGCGCTATTTGCGCCATGGCGAAGGCTATCCGGACTGGGTCGTGCGTTGTTTTGACCGCCGGCATGCGTGCTGGTCGGACGATGTTGTGCACGAAAAAGTGATGGTGGCCGGTGACGCGGCAAATGTAGTCGCCACGCTGGCAGGCGACTTGTTGCACGATTCCGCGGAGTCCTTGGAAAACTATCTTGCCAAACAGAACTGCTACAGCACGCTTGCCGCCGAGGCGGCAATAGCACATGGCAAGCGCGCCCGCATCGGCAACCTGCTGCTATCACCCTGGGTCCGGTTCATCAAGTTCTATTTTCTCAGGCTGGGTTTGCTTGATGGTCTGCCCGGCCTGGTACACATCCTGATTGGCTGCGGGGCGAGTTTTGCCAAATACATAAAAATGGCCGATATGCAAAGCCGCAGTTCGTCTGATGATGCGGGAAAGCGTAAATGAAGATACGGAACCTGCGCATTTTTCTGGTCATTTTGTTCGATCTCAGCGCCGTCACGCTGGTTTGGGGAGCGGCATTTCTTCTGCGGTACAACTTTGATCTGCCGCATGCGGCCAGGCATGCCATTGTCCTCACGCTGCCTTGGGTGCTGGTGATACATGCAGCGGCTTTTTACCGTTTTGGCCTGTATCGTGGCATGTGGCGATTTGCCAGCCTGCCGGACTTGAAGCGGATTTTGCTGGCGGTCGGGCTGGCGGCGCTGGTTGTGCCGCCGGTATTGTTCATGGTGCAGCGCCTGGTGGATGTACCGCGTTCGGTACTGATTTTGCATCCTTTGCTGCTGGTGCTGGTGATGGGTGGTGCGCGTTTCGCTTATCGCTCGTGGAAGGATGGACACCTGCTGACGCTGGGTGAATTGGGGGGTAAACCGCTACTCGTGCTTGGTGCGGGTAGCGCCGGGGCAGATTTGTTGCGCGCATTGCATAGTGCGCATGAATGGTGCGTCGTTGGTTTTCTGGATGATGACAGTGGCAAGATTGGCCGTCGGATGCATGACGTGCCAATACTTGGGAGGCTGGCCGAAGTGGCAAAGACGGCCGCGGCGTTAGGTGTGCAGCATGTGGTTATTGCAATGCCGCACGTGGCAGCCAGTGTGCGGCGGCGCGTGGCTGAGCAGGCCGCGTCGGCGGGACTGACGGTGCTGACCGTACCGGCCATGGATGACTTGCTTTCCGGCAAGGTGAGCGTCTCGCAGATTCGCCGCGTTGAGCTGGAAGACCTGCTGGGGCGTGAGCGGATTGCGCTGGATGAAGCGGGGCTGCATGAACTGCTGGGTAACAGGACGGTATTGGTGACTGGCGCGGGTGGCTCGATTGGCGCCGAATTGTGCCGCCAGATCGCCCGCTTTGCGCCGCATCGGCTGGTGTTCCTGGAGCAGTCGGAATATGCGCTGTACCGCATCGGGCAGGAATTTTCATCTGGCCCGCTCGCGGCCGCAGTGCATGATGTCCGCTACGTCATCGGCGATGTGAAAGATGCTGCATGGCTTGCAGCCGTCTTCGCCGAGCACCGGCCTGATGTGGTGTTCCATGCGGCGGCCTACAAACATGTGCCGCTGCTGGAATCAACCAATGCCTGGCAGGCGGTGCGCAACAATGTGTTGGGTACCTTGAATACAGCGCGGGCGGCAATAGCCAGTGGTGCGAGCGAATTCGTGCTGATTTCAACCGATAAGGCGGTGAATCCGGCGAATGTGATGGGGGCCAGCAAACGCCTGGCGGAAATGGTCTGTCAGGCCATGCAGGCGCAATCGATGACGCGGTTCGTAATGGTGCGTTTCGGCAATGTGCTGGGCTCGTCAGGCAGCGTGATCCCGTTGTTCCGCGAACAGATCGCGCGCGGTGGGCCGGTCACGGTGACGCATCCCGGCATCATCCGCTATTTCATGCTGATCCCTGAGGCTACGCAACTGGTATTGCAGGCTGGGTTGCTTGCCTACCGCGAAAACGAAGGCGGAAAAATCTTTGTCCTGGACATGGGCGAGCCGGTGAAAATTGCCGACCTGGCGCGCGACATGATCCGGCTGTCCGGTTTTAGCGAAGAAGAAATCCGCATCGAATTCACCGGCCTGCGGCCTGGCGAAAAACTCTATGAAGAACTGCTCGCCGATGACGAGGCGACCTTGCCGACGCCGCACCCCAAGCTGCGCATCGCACGGCCTGCGGCAATGCCGGATGCAGCCTGGCTGGCGGCGCTGGAAGACTGGCTGGCGGTTCCAGCGCGTAGCGAGGCTGAGGCCAAACAAGGGCTGACTGCGCGGGTGGCGGAATACCGTCCCCCGGCTGAATAAGACCTGCTGGTTATTGCGTGCGTTGTATGGCTTGCAGTGCGCGCGTTGCTGCCGGTTCGACTTCTTCAGTTGCGGATGCCGCAAAACCGGTATCGCTTAACAGGCCATCGCTCAGGCCGTAAATCCAGCCATGCACGGTCAGCGGCTGCTTGCGCGTCCAGCAGTCGCGGACCAGCGTCGTGCGTGCAACGTTGATGGCCTGTTCCACGACATTCAACTCACACAGGCGCGCCCAGCGCTCATCGGCATCCGTGATGCCATCCAGAAAACCTTGATGCTTGTCGCGCACGTCCTGAATATGGCGCAGCCAGTTGTCGGCCAAACCCAGGCGGACGTTTTCCAGCGCGGCGCGCACGCCGCCACAGCCGTAATGGCCGACCACCATGACATGGCGCACCTTGAGCACGTCAATCGCAAACTGGATCACCGACAGGCAGTTCAAATCGGTATGCACCACCACGTTGGCGATATTGCGATGTACGAAAATCTCGCCGGGCAACAGCCCGGTGATCTGGTTGGCCGGCACGCGCGAATCGGAACAGCCGATCCACAGGTATTCCGGCGCTTGCAGCTTGGCCAGCTTGTCGAAAAAATTGGGGTCTTCCGCGCACACCCGTTCTGCCCATGCGCGGTTGGCGGTAAAAATCTTGTCCATGCTTTGTTCTTTGTTCATTTGCCAAATAATCCTTTGAGCCGTTCTTTCAATTTATCCCCGGCTTTTTGCTGGAGCTCCTGCTTCTTCTCATCCAGTTGCGCCTTGGCTTTTGCCTTGACCGCATCAGTGACCAGGCTTGCTACCTCGATTTTCCACGAGATGTTTTCCAGCGGGCCGGTGATGCGCACGGGAATCGTGAGTCCGCGCAACTGGTCGAGCTCCTTGCCGCCCTGGCCGGTGTCGTTTTGCACCACGCTGGCCTTGGCCAGGTAATTGATCCAGCCCTGGCCGATATCGACATCGCCCGCACCAGCCAGGCGTATGAACGGCGATTTCATCGCCAGGTCCTCGTTGTGCGCCACGCCATTGGTGAGGCGGAATGACGCGCTGAGTTCGGAGAAATCGGTTTGCGTGGCGCTGTTGGATTGCTGCGTCACATCCTGCTTGCCGAGCCTGGCCTGGATGTCGCGCAAGCTCTGCGCCAGGTTGATGCCCTTGATGGCGCCGTCGCGCAAGGCCAGCGAGGCTGCGCCGTTCAACGATTTTTTCAGCGCGGAGACAGTGGCTCCATGGCCAGTGACATCCACCATCAGCGCGCCCTTGCCGGCCAGCAAATCTTTATTGGCCAAGTCCTTGAGCAAGGGGTTGATGCTGATACCGGCCAGCGTCTGTCGCAGCGCGACTGCATTGCCGTTGGCATTCACCATCATGCTGCCATTCATCGAGCCTCCATAAAGGTTGGCCGCCAGTGGGGCGACATCCAGCCGGCCATTGGCGACCCTGAGTTGCGCATGCAGGTTGGCGAATTTCAGCTTGCTTACCTGCAACGAACCGATACCCAGGGCGCCATGCAGGTTCAGTCCGTTCAGCGCCGAAAAATCCAGCGGTGTTTCTACGCTTGAACGGCCCGCGCCTGTCCCGCTTGCCGAGCCTGGCGCAGCTGCACCCGCTTTGGCTGTTTCAGGTTTGGGTGGCAGGTATTTATCAACATTCAGCCGGTCAAGCGCGAGGTCGAAACCCAGCGCCAAAGGCGAAAACTTTTCAGCATTCGCGGCGAGGCGTACTTTCGACTCGTCAAACTGCGTAGTCAGATTGAGCGCCGCCTTTTGCCCGGCCAGGTCAAGCCGCAAGTTGCCGTTGAGCGGCAGATGCACCTGCTTCATCGGCATCGCCGGATGCGCGACATCAGCGTTGCCGGTGAGTTTCGCCAGCACGATGGTTTGCGTGGTGAAGTTGGCGGCGAGCGGCGAGGCCAGGTTTGCCTTGATGCTGGCGGCGCCGAATTGCGCATCCACCCCAAGCGCGAGCGCGGCTTTCAGATCATGCAGCGTGCCGGTGACATTTGTCAGCACGAGCCGGGTCGTCGCACGGCGTCCGTTGCCGGCCAGCCTGGCGGAAAGGGTGACCGATTTACCGGTGGCCTGTTCGGGTGTCAGCTTGAGTTGTGGCGCGGCGAGTTCGAGGTCGATGCCATCCGCAGCGTTCTGGATGTGCGTGGCCAACGCGAGCGACTCAATCGCCAGCGTGCCGCTGGCGCTGTCGGCGGCAACATGTCCGGTGGAAAAATTGAGTTTGGAAAGCGTTGTCGATGCGCCGGTTTTCTCGTCGCGCCAGGTGAGTTGCGCATTGTTCAACTGGATGCTGGCGACGTCGATATGCAATGCTTTACGGTCTTTGGCCGCCGTATCGCCAGCGCCGACTTTTTCATCCGGCGCATTGCTGCCGCCAGCCGTCAGATCGGCGATGTTGAGCGCGCCATCCTTGCGTTTGATCAGCAGGACATTCAGGCCGTCGACGGCGATGCCATCAATGTTGATCTGTTTCTGCAGCAGCGGCATCACGGCGACTGAGACGCGCGCCGAGTTCAAGGCGAGAAACGGCTTGCCGCTGGCGTGTTCCGAGAGCGTGGCGCGACCGAGCTTGATGCCGACATTCGGCCATAGCGAGAGCTGTAGCGGGCCGCTGATTTCCAGGCGGCGCTGGGTTTTTTCAAACACGGTTTGCGTCAGCTGCGCCTTGACCTTGTCGCTGTCGAACAGGGCATACAGCGCGCCAACAAGCATGATCAGCAACACTAGCCCAACGCCGACACTGATACCCAACCAGCGGATGATTTTCATGCGGGCCCCCTAACCATGACAAACGAGCTAATCTGGTGACCCCAACCACAAGGAGTCATGCGATGAAATCCCAGTTTACCCTGCTTGCCTGCGCCTTGATGCTTTCTGTTAGCGCTACCCCAAGCCTTGTCTTGGCCGAGAGTGGCGGTATTGGCGCCGTTACCGTCGAACCAGGTTCTGTCAAGGTTGGTCAAGCCGTCAAGATCACCATCACGGCGGAAGGCGAGGCCCCCAGCCGTTGTGGACTGGCTGTGGAGCTTGGTGATGGGTCTTCGGAAAAAATAAAAATCGATGGGAGTGATACAAAATTCCCCGTGATCCTGAATAAAACGTATACCGCGCCGGGCACTTATAACATCAAGGCAGAAGGCAAGAAAATCACGACTTTCTTCCACTGTAAAGGGGAAGCGCAAACCACCGTGGTTGTACATGCTGCGGCAAAATCAACAGCGTCCATTGCCAGTGGCGCGAGCACTCCCAGTTGTCCTGCGGGCTATACCCTAAGTGGCAAACCCAGCCGCACAGGGGCTTATCGTTGCAAGGCGGGCAAGGGTGCCAAGGCGCCTGAAGCGCCGCTGGACTGCGTTGCGCCACTCGAAGCGTATCAGACCAAAACCACGGTAGGTTGCCAAGTCAAAAAGCCTGCGAAAAAATAACGTCCGCTCGCGCCAGGCGTGTGCTGCGTGCGTGCTGCGCTGATCCGGCCCAGGTCGCTACGATTTCCGGTAGCGGCCTGGGCCGGTTTGCTGGTCAGCAGTTATCGCCGACGAACGGGTTGCTGCGCCGTTCTTCGCCGAAGGTGGACATCGGGCCGTGACCGGGAATGAAGGCGACATCATTGCCGAGCGGCCAGAGCTTGTTGCGGATCGAATCAAGCAAAGTTTGATGGTCGCCACGCGGGAAATCGGTGCGCCCGATCGACCCGGCAAACAGCACGTCGCCGACGATGGCCAGTTGTGATGGTGCATGAAAAAACACCACATGCCCTGGCGTATGGCCGGGTGTGTAGAGCACCTGCAAGGTCTGCTCACCGACGCTGACCGTATCGCCATCATTCAACCAGCGATTCGGGGTGAATGGTTGTGCGGGCGGAAAACCAAAATACTTGCTTTGCTCGGCGAGTTGGTCGATCCAGAAACTTTCTTCCCGCTGCGGCCCTTCGATAGGCACTTTGCGCCGCGCCGCCAGCTCGCCGGCGCCGCCGGCATGGTCGATATGGCCGTGGGTGAGCAGAATTTTTTCGATATGCACGCCCAGTTTGTCGGCAACGGCTTGCAGGCGGTCAATGTCGCCACCAGGGTCGACAAACGCGCCACGCATGGTTTTTGTACACCACAGCAGCGTGCAGTTTTGTGCGAACGGGGTGACAGGGATGATGCGGTAGTCCAGCGCATTTTTCATTCAGTCAGTCCTCGCCGGTAATGAGTAGCTTCCGCCACATGCGGCGCGCCGACCTGTTCGGCGTGCGCCAGGTCGGCAATGCTGCGCGCCACTTTCAGGATGCGATGATACGCGCGTGCCGAGAGCGAGAGCCGTGCCATGGCCTGTTTGAGCAGTTGTGCGCCATTGTCGTCAGGCTGCGCGTGCGTGGTGATTTCAGCCGGCGTGAGCTGGGCATTGGGCTTGCCTTGGCGCGCCAGTTGCCGGTCGCGTGCGGCAATCACGCGGTCACGCACGGCAGCCGATGGTTCGCCGTCGGCGCGCGCCGAGAGTTCAGCTTCAGCCACCGCCGGAATATCGACCATCAGGTCAAGGCGATCCAGTAGCGGCCCGGACAATTTGCCGCGATAGCGCATGACTTGATCCGGTGTGCAGCGGCATTTGCCGGAGGTGTGTCCCAGCCAGCCACAAGGGCAGGGATTCATCGCGGCGACGAGTTGGAAGCGCGCCGGGAATTCGGCGCGCCGCGCCGCACGCGCGATGTGGATGTGCCCGGTTTCCAGCGGTTCGCGCAGGGCTTCCAGCACGCCACGCTGGAATTCGGGCAGTTCATCGAGAAACAGCAAGCCGTGATGCGCCAGCGAAATCTCGCCGGGGCGCGGCACGCTGCCACCGCCGACCAGCGCCGCCGTCGAGGCCGAATGGTGCGGCGCGCGAAAGGCACGCTGGCCCCAGTGTTCGAGCCTGAATGTTCCCGCCAGCGAGTGCACGGCGGCGGCTTCCAGCGCCTCGTCATTGGTCATTGGTGGCAACAGGCCGGGCAGGCGTTGCGCCAGCATGGATTTGCCCGCGCCCGGCGGGCCGCTCATCAGCAGGCTGTGGCCGCCGGCCGCCGCGACTTCCAGCGCACGTTTGGCCGGCGCCTGGCCTTTGACTTCGGCGAGGTCGGGATAATGCGCAAAAGTCTTGAGTCCGTTTCTGGACGGTGCTGGCGGGACGGCGAAGGGTGTGATGATTTCGCGTCCCGCCAGATGGGCGCAGACTTGCAGCAGGTTTTTCGCCGGCAGGATGGTCATGCCCTCGATCAGCGCCGCTTCCGGTGCGCTGTCCGTCGGCAGGATAAAACTGCGCCGCGCCGCCGGGTCGTGCAGCATCGCGGCGCACATGGCCAACGCGCCGCGCACGGCGCGCAACTCACCGGAGAGCGCGAGTTCGCCGGCGAATTCGTAGTCGTCCAGCGTTGGCGCTTTGATCTGTCCCGATGCAATCAGGATGCCCAGCGCGATGGGTAAATCGAAGCGGCCGGATTCCTTGGGTAAGTCGGCGGGCGCCAGATTGGCCGTGATGCGCCGCTGGGGAAATTCAAACCCGCAATTCTGGATCGCCGCGCGCACGCGGTCGCGCGC
>JBAQUE010000162.1:0-1867 GCA_049297315.1 Rugosibacter sp. | reverse complement strand
GGAATGCGCGACGCCTGCGTCGCGCCGCCGTAGCCGGGTGGCTGTGCAAAGCCAGCCGTGGGCCGCGTAGCGGATGGGAGGGGCGGGTCACCATTCCGCCTTTCGCGTGTTTCATCATCAATGGGTGATTCCTGACCATGAGCGTTAAGTTACTTGCCGGCAGGTGGAATCACCTGCCTCAGGCTGTCAAAATCGACGCCCTGCAATTGCGCCCAGGCCGGACGCGATTGCGGGTCAATGGATGCGGCGGGTTCACTATCGCGCCAGGTGTAGGCGCAAGACTGGCAGTGCCAGACCGTCCACAGCGGCTGGCCGTTTTCCATGCCGACATGCATCTGCGCGGTCTTGGCCGACGCACAACGCGGACAGTTCGTACTCATTGCGCACCGCCTTCCTGCAGCTCGCGCAGGCGCTGCATCAGGGCATCGATTTCCGGCCCCATGGGCCTATCCACCAGATGCGGATCGGCGCCCAGGTTGTCCGGCAGCATGAAGCTGGTCGCGTCGATGATCAGGCGATGTCCCTTGCCGGGCACTTCGGCCGCCGGGTCGATCGGCACCATCGGCATGTTGGGAATCACGATGATGTCGTTGGCGCGGGTGCGCGTGGATAGCGCCCACATCACCTGGTTCAGGTCGAAGGGGTCGACATTGTCGTCAACCATGATCAGGTTTTTCAGGTACATCGTGCCATGCGGCGTACCCAGTGCGCGCATCGCCACCGATTTGGCGAAACCGGAGAAGCGGTTGCGCACGGCGATGATGCCGGTCAGCCCATGCTGGTACAACGCATTGACCGCCACCACTTCGGGAAAATCCTTCTTCAGCTGCGCGTAAATCGGCGCCGAGGTATTCAGGCCGATCAGCGTGTCGTGCTCCGTCCAGCCCTTACCGATATAGATGTTCTCGAAAATCGGATCATTACGGTGACTGACACCGGTAACGCGGAACAGCGGTACCTTGCGCACGCCGCTGTAACTGCCGGGGAACTCGCCGAACGGGCCTTCCACCTCGCGCTGGTTGGGCAGCAGTTCACCTTCGATCACCATTTCACTGTCGGCCAGGATGTCAGTGCCATTCACCGCTGTCGTCAGGCGCAATGGCGCGCCCATCATTTGCGAAGCATAGGCGAATTCGGATTCGTCATAGCCTACCGGCGTCGCGGCAAACATCGCCATCGCCGGATGGTTGCCGATCATCACCGAGACCTTCAGCGGCTTGTTGTGCTGCTCGGCCATCAGCATCTGGCGGCCCATGTCATGCGCCGGGATGGACAACAGGGTAAACGTGTCCGGCCCCATCACCTGGATGCGGTAGATGCCGACATTCTGCTTGCCGAAGTTGTCCGGCTCCAGCGGATCGCGGCTGACCACGCAGGCCTTGGCGATGTAAAAACCGCCATCGCAGGCATTGATCCGGTACAAGGGCAGCAGGCTGTAGAGATTGATGTTCTGGTCGAGCCGGTTTTCATTCACTGGCGCCTGCTCCGGCGCGATGCGTTCCAGCAGGGGTTTGTCCGAACCCCAGCGGCGGATGATTTCGTGGAACAGGTCGCGTATCGGCGTGGTTTTCGGATGGCCCAGCAGCAACGCGAGATTGCCGAAGCTGCCATGCACGTTGATGGCGATGCGCTTGCCCGGATAGCCGCGAATCTTGTCGAACACCACCGCCGGGCCGACGGCGGCATCGTTACCTGCGGCGACCGAAATATTGCGGATATCAGGCTCGGGCAACACCGGGTCAGGCCAGGTCACGCATTGGTTATGCTCGCCCAGAAACGCCAGAAAATCCCGCAAGGAGCCGATGCGCGCCGCCACGGCGCGTGCCGTCTCTGACAGCGCGGCCGTTTTTTCAGTGCGCATGGCCCG
>JBAQUE010000161.1:0-3407 GCA_049297315.1 Rugosibacter sp. | reverse complement strand
TCGAGCTGATGCTGTCATGCGACGTGATTTTCGCCGCCAAGGACGCACGCTTCGGCGACCAGCACGCGCAGTTCGGCCTGATCCCCGGCTGGGGCGGCAGCCAGCGCTTGCCGCGCATCGCCGGCGTGCGGCGCAGCCTCGACCTGCTGTTCAGCGCGCGCTGGCTGGAAGCCGACGTCGCCATGCAGTGGGGCCTGGTGAATTACGTTTGCGACCCGGAAAAACTCCACGCCGAAGCACTGGAATATTGCACCACGATGACGCAACGCAGCCGCAGCGGCCTGGCCACGATGAAGCGCCTGGCGCGCGAAGGCATGGAAAAAACCCTGTCCGACGCACTGACCATGGAAGCCGACATCGCCTGCGCCGCGCTGCGCGATGACGATGTCAGCGAAGGCCTGGCTGCGTTTGAAGCGCGCCGCAAGCCGGTGTTCAAGGCATAACAACTCCCAAGGGCGGGCGGCTACGCTCGCCCACTCGCCGTATCATCAGCGCCGACTTTTTACGCCGAGACCTTGTTCCACAATCGCGCTTGCGTGAGGAAGAACGCCAGGCCGCCGAGACTTAAGAAAACGGCCATGCCGCTGGCCAGACCCAGCGTGCTGCCCCACAGCAGCGGGACCACCAGCGCGGCGGAAATCGTGCTGGTGCTGGTATGCACCGCGCCCAGCGCGCTGGACGCGAGGCCGCGCCGTTTGGGGAACAGGTCGAGGGCGAGGAGTTGCATATTCGGCATGGCCAGTGACATGCCGCACCAGAACAGCGGCAGCGGCACAATCGACCAAGGCAGGCCGGGCGGCAGCGTCAGGTTGATGGCGAGATTCAACAGCGCGGCCACGCCCATGATCGCGTAGCTGATGAGGATAGTGCGTCGATGCGAGAGCCGCCCGGCCAGACGGCCAGACATGAACGAGCCGGTCATCATGCCGGCGACCTGGGGCACGAACAACACGGCGAAATCTTGCGGCGTCAGCCCGAGATGCTGGATGAGAAACACCGGCGAGGCCAGCACATAGACGAAGCCGGCGCTGAAATTGAGCGCGTTGGCCAACGCCAGGAACATGAATACCGGATGGCCGAAGGCTGCGCGATACGCATGGGCAAGTTGGCGCGGATGCAGTGAATGCCGCTTTTCGACAGGTAATGTTTCCGGTAGCCACGCCCAGCAGGCGGCGAGTAAAACGCTGGCGATGATGGCCAGAAAAATAAAAATGCCATGCCAGTCAGAGAAGCGCAGGACATAACCGCCGACAATCGGCGCCACGGCCGGCGCAATTGCGAACAGCATGGCGATCTTGGCCATCAGGCGCTGCGCGGATGCGCCTTCCAGCACATCACGCACCATCGCGCGGCCGACGACCATGCCGACACCAACCGAGCATCCCTGCAGCGCGCGGCCCAGCCACAATATCTCAATGCGTGTGGCGCTGGCGCAGAGCAGCGAGGCGAGGATAAACACCACCAGGCCAACGAGAATGATGCGCCGCCGGCCCAGCGCATCGGAAATCGCGCCATGCCACAGCATCATGAAGGCGAAGGGAATCAGGTAAGCCGTCAGCGTCTGTTGAATGTGCAGCGGCGAAGTGCCGAGTTGCTGCGCCATCGCGGGGAAAGCCGGCAAATAGGCGTCGATCGTGAACGGGCCGAGCGAGGCCAGGGCGGCGAGCAGGAATGCCAGTTGATGCTGTGAAATTTTCATCCGGCGGACTATACCGGAGGCTTTGCGCCACAGCGGGATTCACATCGCCGTCATGCAATGCCCGGTAGAATCCATCCGATACTTTTCAGCCACCCTGCCGCCATGAATTCCTCGATTCTCACCGCACGCACAGGCGACATCGCCACCATCACCCTGAGCAATCCGGCGAAACACAATGCGCTGAATGCGGCGATGTGGCAACAACTGCATGAGATTCTGCGTACGCTGGGCGAAGACGCAAACTTGCGGTGCATCATTGTGCGTGGCGAGGGCGCGGTATTTGCCGCTGGCGGGGACGTGGAAGAATTCCGCACCGTGCGCGCCACGGTGGATCGCGCCTTGGCCTATCACCAGAATGTGGGGCTGGCGCTGGCGGCGCTGGCCAATTGCCAGGTACCCACCGTCGCGGCGATTCTCGGCCCCTGCGTTGGCGGCGGGCTGGAAATCGCCTGCGCCTGTGACCTGCGCATCGCAGGCAGCGGCGCGAAGTTTGGCGCGCCCATCATGAAGCTGGGCTTTTCGATGTATCCCGGCGAACTGCATGGCCTGCTTGCTCTCGCCGGCCCGGCCGTGGTCAAGGAAATCCTGCTCGAAGGCCGCCTGCTTAATGCCGCTGAAGCGTTGGCCAAGGGCTTGCTGACGCGGGTAGTCGACGACGCGCAAGTGTTCATCGAAGCGCAGGCCACGGCCGTGCGCATCGCCTCGGGCGCGCCGCTGGTCGCGCGTGCGCACAAGCAGTGGATCGCGCGCCTGCTGACCGGGCAAGCGCTGACGGCGGAAGAAAACCGCGCGGCATTCGCCTTCCTGGATACCGCCGATTATCAGGAAGGGCTGACCGCTTTTCTCGAAAAGCGCGCGCCGCAATTCATTGGCCGGTAAAACCCCATGAGCACTCTCGTCGCCTGGTCACAAATCGACACCGTGTTGCTTGATATGGATGGCACGCTGCTCGACCTGCATTTCGACAACCATTTCTGGCAGACGCACTTGCCGCAACGCTACGCCGAGTCGCTGGCGCAACCGCCGGAAGCCGTGCGCGAGGAACTGATGTCACGCTTCCGCAACGGCGCCGGAAAACTGGAATGGTATTCGGTGGATTTCTGGCAGGGCGAGCTGGGGCTGGACATCATGCGCCTGAAGGAAGAGGTCGCGCACCTGATCGCCGTGCATCCGCATGTGACGGATTTTCTCGCCGCCGTCCGCACCAGCCGTCGCCGCATCGTGCTGGCGACGAACGCGCATCACAAAAGCGTGGCCTTGAAAATGGCGCATACCGGGCTCACGCCGCATTTCGACGCCATCGTCAGTTCGCACGCCCTTGGCGCGGCCAAGGAGGAGCAGGCCTTCTGGCAGCGCCTGCAAGCCATCGAACCGTTTGACCCGGCGCGCACGCTGCTGGTGGATGACAACCTTTCCGTGCTGGATTCCGCGCGTGCATATGGCATCGCGCATCTGGTCGCAGTGAAAAAACCGGATACAAGGCAAGCGCAAAAAGAGACTGGTGACTATCCGGCGATTGACGATTTTTCGCAATTGCTGCCGGATTGAACAGAAAGCCAAAAAGTTCCCGAAGGGACACAGAGTGCTGGCGCTGGCAGGACGGCGGATTTAGCGTGAAATACTTGGGCAAGCGCGCTGTGTAATAACCGAGCGAAGCGAGCCAGAAAGAAGCCTCCCCGCGAGGGGAGGATGGGAGGGGCGGGTCTCT
>JBAQUE010000160.1:0-7836 GCA_049297315.1 Rugosibacter sp. | reverse complement strand
AGTTAAAGGAGTAACAAAATGGCATACAGCGAAAAAGTACTGGATCACTACGAAAATCCGCGCAATGTGGGTTCCTTCAACAAGGATGACGAAGGCGTGGCCACCGGCATGGTCGGCGCGCCCGCTTGTGGCGACGTGATGAAGCTGCAAATCAAGGTGGGCAAGGACGGCATCATTGAAGATGCCAAATTCAAGACCTATGGCTGCGGTTCGGCTATCGCTTCGTCGTCGCTGGTGACCGAGTGGGTCAAGGGCAAGACGGTTGATCAGGCGCTGCAAATCAAGAACACGCAAATCGCCGAGGAGCTGGCGTTGCCGCCGGTGAAGATTCACTGCTCGATCCTGGCGGAAGACGCGATCAAGGCGGCTGTCGCCGATTACAAGCAAAAACAGGGAGCGTAATCATGTCCGTGACATTGTCTGAACCTGCGGCACAGCACGTGGCCAACTTCATCGCCAAGCGTGGCAAGGGGGTCGGGATTCGTCTGGGTGTAAAAACTTCAGGCTGTTCCGGCTTGGCCTACAAGCTGGAGTTTGCCGATGACTCCCTGCCTGAGGACATTGTTTTTGAAAGTCATGGCGTCAAAATATTGGTAGACCCCAAAAGCCTGCCCTATCTGGAAGGCACCGAGCTGGATTACACCAAGGAAGGCTTGAACGAGGGCTTCAAGTTCAAGAATCCGAATGTCAAGGGTGAATGCGGTTGTGGTGAATCGTTTACTACCTGAGGCTTCTCCCCATGAGTGAACTTGATTCCAGGCTGGATGCCAATTTCTCGGCAGATAACTTTGCCCTGCTCGGCTTGCCGCGCATGCAGGGGATGGATACTGCCGAGCTTGACCGCCGCTTCCGCCAGTTGCAGGCTGAAGTGCATCCGGACCGGCATGTGCAGGCGGATGATGCGCAAAGGCGCCTGGCGATGCAGTGGTCGACACGGGTCAATGAGGCTTACCAGATATTGAAATCACCCGGTCCGCGGGCGCTGTATTTGCTCACCTTGCTGGGCCATGATCCGCAGGTGGAAAGCAATACCGCCATGCCGGCCGAGTTTCTGATGCGCCAGATGGAATTGCGCGAAACGGTGATGGAGGCGCGTGTGGCAGGTGATGAAGATGCGCTGGACGCTGCGCGCACGCAGTTATTGCGTGAAATAACCGCCGAGTATCAGCGCTTGATTGAACTGATGGATGTGCAGCATGACTTCAATGCCGCCGCCGAGTTGGTACGTAAATTAATGTTTCAGGAAAAACTGCTGCGTGAAATTGACGACGCAATCGAGGCCGTCACCGCGTAAAAATAACCATGGCGCTACTCCAAATCGCGGAACCGGGCGAGTCCGCCGCACCTCATCAACATCGCCTGGCGGTCGGCATTGATCTCGGCACCACCAATTCCCTTGTCGCTGTGGTGCGCAGTGGCATGAGCGTCGTGCTCAACGATGAATCCGGCCGCCCACTGCTGCCTTCGGTCGTGCGCTATACCGCAACGGAGGGTGTTGAAGTGGGTTATGCGGCGGAATCCTGGAAGTCGCGCGATCCGTGCAATACCATTATTTCCGTCAAGCGCTTCATGGGGCGGGGCCGTGCCGATATTGAACACATCGAAACCTTCCCTTACGATTTTGTCGATGCCGAGGGCATGGTCAGGATCAAGACTGTGGCGGGCATCAAAAGCCCGGTGGAAGTTTCGGCGGAAATTCTCAAAGCCTTGCGCGTACGTGCCGAAGCTTCGCTCGGTGGTGAGTTGACCGGCGCGGTAATCACCGTGCCGGCTTATTTTGACGATGCGCAACGCCAGGCCACCAAGGATGCGGCGCAACTGGCCGGGCTGCATGTGCTGCGCCTGTTGAACGAACCGACGGCCGCCGCCATCGCTTACGGTCTGGACAATGCCGCCGAGGGCATCTACGCCGTTTTCGATCTCGGTGGCGGCACTTTTGATATCTCCATCCTGCGTTTGTCAGGTGGTGTTTTCGAGGTATTGGCCACGGGCGGGAATTCTGCGCTGGGGGGGGATGATTTCGACCACCGCGTGTTCTGCTGGATTATCGAACAGGCCCAGCTCAAGCCGCTGTCGCCACACGACACGCGCTTGTTGCAGGCGCATGCGCGGGAAGCCAAGGAATATCTCTCGCAACACGGCGAAGCGCCGATTACCGTCAAGCTGGGCAGTGGCGAGTATGTTGACCTGACGCTGACCACCGAAGTGTTTACTGAAATAACCCGTACGCTGGTGGAGAAAACCCTGGCTCCCGCCAAAAAAGCCCTGCGCGATGCAGGCTTGGCGGTGGGGCAGGTGCGCGGCGTGGTGATGGTGGGCGGCTCGACACGCATGCCACAGATTCAGCGCGCCGTCGGCGAATTGTTCAAGCAGGAACCATTGAACAATCTCGATCCGGACAAGGTGGTTGCGCTGGGTGCGGCGATGCAGGCCAACCTGCTGGCCGGCAACCGCGCGGCGGACGACGACTGGCTGTTGCTGGACGTCATTCCCTTGTCATTGGGGCTGGAGACGATGGGCGGGCTGGTCGAGAAAATCATCCCGCGCAATTCGACCATTCCGGTCGCGCGCGCGCAGGAGTTCACTACCTTCAAGGATGGCCAGTCAGCCATGGCGATTCATGTCGTGCAGGGCGAGCGTGACTTGGTGGCAGCGTGCCGCAGCTTGGCGCACTTCGAATTACGCGGCATTCCACCCATGGTGGCCGGCGCGGCGCGCATCCGCGTGATTTTCCAGGTGGATGCCGATGGCTTGCTTTCCGTTTCCGCTTGCGAGCTGACCACCGGTCACGAGGCGCGCATCGAGGTCAAGCCATCGTATGGCCTGTCGGACAATGAAATCGCCGACATGCTCAAGGAAAGTTTCACTCATGCGGGTGAGGATGCTTCCTTGCGCGCCTTGCGCGAAACACAGGTGGAAGCGCAGCGCCTGCTTGAGGCCGTGCGCTCGGCGCTGGCCGATAGCGCGGAACTTCTGGCGCCGGACGAACGGGTGAGCATCAATGAAGCCATGGCCCGGTTGCAAACAGTCGCCGCGGGCGATGGGCGCCATGCCATCAATGAGGCCATGCAGGCACTCAACAAAGTCGCGGACGAGTTCGCCGCGCGGCGCATGAACCAGAGCGTGCAGCGTGCCCTGGCTGGAAAAAACATAGATCAGGTATTGCCATGACGCAAATGATTGTCCTGCCCCATCCCGAGTTGTGCCCTGATGGCGCAGTGATCGAAGCTGTTCCTGGCGCTTCGGTGTGCGACAGCCTGCTGGAAAATGACATCGAGATCGAGCATGCCTGCGAAAAGTCATGCGCCTGCACGACCTGCCATGTGATTGTCCGCGAAGGTTTCAATTCGTTGGCGCCTGCAGAGGAAATCGAGGAAGACCTGCTCGACAAGGCCTGGGGCCTGGAGCCCAATTCACGCCTGTCATGCCAGGCGATGGTCGGCGCCACTCCCCTGGTCATCGAAATACCGAAGTACACAATCAACATGGTCAAGGAAGGACATGCCAAAAAATGAAATGGACAGATAGCCTCGAGATTGCGTTGGCGCTTGCCGAGGCACACCCGGATGTGGATCCGACGCGCATCAATTTTGTTGAACTCATGAAATGGGTAATCGCTTTGCCTGGCTTTGAAGAAAATGAAAGCCATTGCGGTGAGAAAAAGCTTGAAGCGATTCAGCAAGCCTGGATGGATGAAGTCGAATAAGTCCGCATCCAGAAACGTCTGGGGCGGACTCAAGGATTCAAATGCTGATCGACACCCATTGCCATCTTGATGCGACGGAATTTGATGCCGACCGCGATGCGGTCACTGATGCGGCAAAACAAGCAGGCGTTGCGGTGATCGTCGTGCCGGCTGTCGAGCGGGCGAATTTCGGCGCGGTGGCCTCGGTGGGCCGCGAGCATGCGGCGTGTGCGGTGGCCTATGGCATTCATCCGATGTATGTCGCCAGGGCGCACGATGAAGACCTGGACGCATTGCGTAAAACCATCGCCCGTGAGCAGCCGGTGGCGGTGGGTGAAATCGGCCTGGACAGGTTTGTTGCCGAGCGTGATGACCAGCTGCAGCAGCATTATTTTGTCGAACAGTTGAAAATCGCCCGCGAGTCTCAGTTGCCCGTGGTGCTGCATGTGCGCCGGGCGATTGATGCCGTGTTGCAGCAACTGCGCCGTATTGGCGTGCGTGGCGGCATCGCGCATGCCTTCAACGGCAGCCAGCAGCAGGCGGAAGAGTTCATCAAGCTGGGTTTCAAGCTGGGTTTTGGCGGGGCGATGACCTTTCCCCGCGCGCAGCGCATCCGCAAACTGGCGGCAACGTTGCCGCTGGAAGCCATTGTGCTGGAAACCGACGCGCCCGACATGCCGCCGGAATGGAAAGTCGGCGCTCGCAACACGCCGGATCAGTTGCCGCGCATCGCCGAAACCCTGGCCGCCTTGCGCGGCATCCCTTTTAGCGCAGTAGCGGAGGCCACCACGGCCAATGCCGCTGCTGTTTTGCCCGGGCTTGCCCGGTTTATTTGAGCCACCCGTAACCATAACCAGGAGACATCATGAGTACAGTCAATTTGCGCGGCACCCCCGTGCGTGTCGAAGGCGATTTTCCCCAAGCCGGCGCCAAGGCGCCTGATTTCCAACTCACCAATGGTGCGCTGGCCGATGTGTCATTGAAAGATTTCGTTGGCAAGCGCAAGGTGTTGAATATCGTGCCCAGCCTCGATACGCCGACCTGCGCGACATCGACACGCAAGTTCAACGAACTGGCTTCGAAGTTGCCAAACACCGCCATACTGGCCGTGTCCGCCGATCTGCCGTTTGCGGCGAAACGCTTTTGCGATATCGAAGGGCTGCAAAATGTCAGCCATCTTTCCAGCTTCCGGCATCCGGAATTCATGGCTGCCTGGGGCGTGAAGCTGGCAGAAGGCCCGATGACCGGCCTGACCACTCGCGCTGTGGTTGTGCTCGACGAAAATGACAAAGTGGTGCATAGCGAAATGGTTGCCGAAATCGCCAACGAACCCAATTACGATGCCGTTTTAAAAGCGCTGGGCTGAAAGCGGCAGCCCGCAAAATCGCCGGATGCCGCATGACGATCTGACATGCAGTAGCCGGCGTCGCGCTTCATGAATCATGCTGCGCCATGAGAGACATCGCCGCATTAATGCCCGGCCGCGCTAAAATGCCAAGTTGTCCTAAAAAATCTTATCCATCAGGGAGATTCACTTGAAAGTTCTTGTTCCGGTCAAGCGCGTCATTGACTACAACGTAAAAGTCCGCGTCAAGGCAGATGGTGCAGGCGTCGATCTGGCCAATGTCAAAATGGCCATGAATCCGTTTGACGAAATCGCCATGGAAGAAGCCATTCGCCTCAAGGAAGCCGGTGTGGCCACCGAAGTTGTCGCTGTTTCGTGCGGCATCACGGCATGCCAGGAAACCCTGCGCACCGCGATGGCGCTGGGCGCTGACCGTGGCATTCTGGTCGAGACCAATGTTGAATTGCAGCCGCTGGCCGTCGCCAAGCTGCTCAAGGCGGTCGCCGCCAAGGAGGCGCCACAGCTGATCATTCTCGGCAAGCAGGCGATTGATGATGATGCCAACCAGACCGGCCAGATGCTGGCCGCCTTGCTGGGCTGGTCGCAAGCCACGTTTGCCTCGAAAGTCGTCGTCGATTCCGCTGCTGGCCGGGTAACCGTGACGCGCGAAGTTGACGGCGGGCTGGAAACGCTGGAGCTGACATTGCCTGCGATCGTGACCACCGATTTGCGGCTGAATGAGCCGCGTTATGCGACGCTGCCCAACATCATGAAAGCCAAGAAAAAGCCGCTGGATGTGGTCAAGCCCGACGAGATCGGCGTGGATGTGACGCCCCGGCTGACCACCCTCAAGGTCAGCGAGCCGCCACAGCGCACGGCGGGGGTGAAGGTGGCCGATGTGGCCGAACTGGTTAACAAACTCAAAAATGAAGCGAAGGTGATTGCATGAGCATCCTGGTCATTGCCGAACACGATAACAACACGCTCAAGGTGGCGACACGCAATGCCGTGGCCGCTGCGGGCAAGCTCAGTGTGGCGCTGGGCTCGGAAGTGCATGTGCTGGTCGCTGGCGCAGGATGCGCCGGGGTTGCACAGCAGGCAGCCAGCGTGGCTGGCGTGGCCAAGGTAAAAGTGGCCGATGCCGCGCATTATGGTGACCAGACCGCGGAAAACCTGGCCGCGCTGATCCATGCCAATGCCGTTGGGTATACGCATATCCTGGCCGCTGCCACCAGCAATGGCAAAAGCACGCTGCCACGTGTGGCGGCCTTGCTCGATTCGGCGCAGATTTCAGACATCATTGCGGTGGTCGACGCCGATACCTTCGTGCGCCCCATCTATGCCGGCAATGCGCTGGCCACGGTGAAAAGCGCCGACCCGGTAAAGGTTATCACCGTGCGCACGACAGGTTTTGATGCTGTGGCGGAAGGTGGCGGCAGCGCCGCCATCGAGGCCATTCCGGCTGGTCCGGATATGGGACAGGCGAAACTGATCAGCCGCGAATTGACCAAGTCGGCGCGCCCCGAACTGGCCGCGGCGAAAATTATTGTTTCCGGCGGGCGCGGTTTGGGCAGTGGTGAAAATTATCACCAGGTGCTGGAGCCGCTGGCCGACAAGCTGGGTGCGGCGCTGGGCGCATCGCGCGCGGCGGTGGATGCCGGCTTCGTGTCCAACGATTATCAGGTTGGCCAGACCGGCAAGATTGTCGCCCCGCAACTGTATATCGCGGTTGGCATCTCGGGCGCGATCCAGCATCTGGCCGGCATGAAGGATTCCAAGGTCATCGTGGCCATCAACAAAGACCCCGATGCACCGATTTTCCAGGTGGCGGATTATGGCCTGGTCGCTGATCTGTTCCAGGCGGTGCCCGAGTTGGTGGCGGCGCTGTAATTTCAATTTGTCCAGGGATCACCCATGAACGGCTATAACGCGCCCTTGCAGGATATGCGCTTTGTGTTGAACGAACTGGCCGGTATGGCGGAAGTTTCCCGCTTGCCGGGTTATGCCGAAGCGACGCCGGATGTCATTGATGCGATTCTCGACGAGTCGGCGAAGTTCACCCGCGATGTGCTGGCGCCGCTGAATGTCAGCGGCGACCGCGAAGGCGCGGCCTGGGCTGACCAGCAGGTGACGACGCCAAAGGGCTTCAAGGAAGCCTATTCGCAGTTTGTCGAGAATGGCTGGAATGCGCTCTCGGGCAGTCCCGAACATGGCGGCCAGGGTTTGCCCAAGGTGGTTTCCGCCGCCGTACAGGAAATGTGGCAGTCATCGAATATGGCGTTTGCATTGTGCCCGATGTTGACCATGGGCGGCATCGAAGCGCTGGAACTGTATGGCAGTGATGAGCAAAAGGCCATCTATCTGCCCAAACTGATTTCCGGCGAATGGACCGGTACGATGAACCTGACCGAGTCGCAGGCCGGTTCCGACCTGGCGGCCGTGCGCACGCGCGCCGTGCCGCAGGCTGATGGCGCTTACAAGCTGTTCGGGCAGAAAATATTCATCACCTACGGCGACCATGACATGGCCGCGAACACGGTGCATCTGGTGCTCGCGCGCACGCCGGACGCACCACCCGGCGTGAAGGGCATTTCGCTGTTCGCCGTGCCGAAATTCCTGGTGAATGCGGATGGTTCATTGGGCGCGCGTAACGATGTGTACTGCGTGTCCATCGAGCACAAGCTGGGCATCCACGCCAGCCCGACCTGTGTCATGGCCTATGGCGACAATGGCGGCGCAACCGGTACGCTGGTGGGCAAGGAAAACGAAGGCCTCAAGTACATGTTCGTGATGATGAACGCGGCGC
>JBAQUE010000159.1:0-11163 GCA_049297315.1 Rugosibacter sp. | reverse complement strand
ACAGTGACTTATGCGCGGATTATCGAGCGCATCTCGGCCGTGTGGATGTCGATTTCAGGCATCATGAATTCGCATCTGATCATGGCTTCTGCCGTGCAGCGGCATGGCACCGAGGCGCAAAAACGCGCGTTTCTGCCACGCTTCGCCAGTGGCGAACTACGTGGCGGCGTGGGGCTGACCGAGCCGGATGCGGGCACCGATTTGCAGGCGATACGCACGACAGCCGTGCGCGATGGCGAGCATTATGTGGTGAATGGCCCGAAGACCTGGATCACCAACAGCCTATATGGTGGCTGCCTGGCGCTGCTGGTGAAAACCGACCCGACGGCGCAGCCGCGCCATAAGGGCATGAGTTTGTTCATCGCCGAAAAGGGACCGGGCTTCATCGTCAATCGCAAGCTGAAGAAGCTTGGCTATCGTGGTATCGATACTTGTGAACTGACTTTCGATAATTACCGTGTGCCGGCTGATTGCCTGATTGGTGGTGTGGAGGGCAAAGGCTTGCAGCAGGTGCTCTCCGGCCTGGAACTGGGGCGTATCAATGTCGCCGCGCGCGGCGTGGGCGTGGCGCGCGCCGCGTTGCAGGATTCGGTGATTTACGCGCAGCAGCGCAAGACCTTCGGCAAGCCGATTTGCGAACATCAGGCGATCCAGCTCAAGCTCGGCGAAATGGCCACGCGCACTGAAGCGGCGCGGCTGCTGGTGGATTCCGCGGCGCGCGCCTTCGACCGTGGCGAGCGCTGCGACATGGAAGCCGGCATGGCCAAGCTGTTCGCCACCGAGGCGGCCATGGAGAATGCGCTCGAAGCCATGCGCATCCACGGCGGTTATGGCTATTCGACGGAGTTCGATGTCGAGCGCTACTACCGCGATGCGCCGCTGCTGCTGATCGGCGAAGGCACCAATGAAATGCAGCGCCTGATCATCGCGCGGCAACTGATAGAACGGAACCCGCTATGAGCTTGCCGCTGCGTGGCGTGAAAATCGTCTCGATCGAACAGTATGGTGCCGGGCCATTTGGCACCCAGCATCTGGCCGATTTGGGCGCCGAGGTAATCAAGATAGAAAACCCGGCCGAAGGTGGCGATGTCGGCCGCGGCGTCGGGCCGTATTATTTTGGCCCCGGTGACAGCCACTTCTTCGAATGTTTCAACCGCAACAAGAAAAGCCTGACCCTGAATCTCAAGGCGCCCGGCGCGTTTGATGTACTGCATGATCTGGTGCGCGATGCCGATGCCATATTCGACAATCTGCGCGGCGACCTGCCGGCCAAACTGGGGCTGACGTACGAACAGCTGGCCGCCTACAACCCGCGCATCGTGTGCGCCCATTTGTCGGCCTACGGACGCACCGGCTCGCGCATCGACTGGCCTGGCTATGATTACCTGATGCAGGCCGAGGCCGGTTATCTCTCGCTGACCGGCGAGCCGGACGGGCCGCCGACCCGCTTCGGTCTGTCGGTGATCGACATGATGACCGGCGTGACCGCCGCGCTGGCGCTCCTGGCCGGGATTGTCGATGCACGCGCCAGCGGGCAGGGGCGCGACATGGATGTGAGCCTGTTCGATGTGGCGATGCATAACCTCAACTATGTCGGCGCCTGGTATCTGAATGAAGGCAAGGTCGTCGGCCGCGAACCGCGTTCCAGCCATCCTTCATTGACGCCGAGCCAGCTGTATCGCACGCAGGACGGCTGGCTGTTCGTGATGTGCAACAAGGAAAAATTCTGGCCGCTGCTGGTGAATGCGCTGGGCCATCCGGAATGGGCGGCGCATCCGGATTTCTGCAATTTCGCCGCACGCCTGGCCAATCGGCAGCGCGTCACCGTGATGCTGGATGAAGCGTTCAGCACGGCGACGACCGCGGTCTGGCTTGAGCGGCTGGCGGGCATCGTGCCGGTTGCGCCGGTAAATGACGTGCAACAGGCGCTGGAAAACCCGTTCGCCCATGAGCAGGGCTGCATCATGGAAGCGCCGCACCCGGCGCGTGGCAGCATCCGTACGCTGGCCTGCCCGATCCGTTGCCCGGACGAGCCGCAGCAGGTTGGCATTGCGCCGACGCTGGGCGAGCATACCGAAGAAATCCTGCAAGGTCTTGGCTACGATGCTGGGCAGATCGCGGCCTTGCGGCAAAAGCAAACCATCTGATATGCCGGCGGCTGACCCAGACATCGCCCGGCCGCGCTATGTGCAAATCGCGCAGGCATTGATCGAGGACATCGCCGAGGCGCGCCAGCCGATAGGCAGCCTGTTGCCGACCGAACATGCGCTGTGCCGCCAGTTCAGCGCCAGCCGCCATACCGTGCGCGAAGCCATCCGCCTGTTGCAGGAGCGCGGCCTGGTTACCCGCCAGCGCGGCGTGGGCACCTGCGTCAAGGCGGCGCAAATCGATAATCGCTATGTGCAGTCGACGATGTCGATTGCCGAGTTGATGCACTACGTCGAAGATACGCGCCTGGTGACCCGTGGCGCAGGCGAGGTAGTGGCCGACGAGGCGCTGGCTGGAAAGATTGGCTGCACGGTTGGCCAGCGCTGGATGCAGGTCAGCGGCATGCGTTTCGCCGGTGCGGAAAAACTGCCGATGGCGCTGACTGAAATCTATATCAACCCGCTGTATGGCGCGGTCCGCGAGTTGATCGGCGTGTTGCAAGTACCCGTCTGTTCGATGATCGAAACGCAGTACGGCATTCGCATCAGCGAAGTGCAGCAGGACATCCGCGCCGTGGTGATTGCGGCGGCCGAGGCGCGGCGCCTGAAAGTCAAGCCGGGATCGGCCGGCCTGCTGATTACGCGGCGCTATCTGGATGCCAATGCGCAGATGATTGAGGTGGCGGTCAATCTGCATCCGGCAGATCGCTTTTCGTATGCCATGTCGTTGCGGTTGAGGCCGCCTGCGGCGTAAAAACCCTTCTTTACGAAAAGTCGGCGCTGGCGATACGGCGATAAAAGCTTGATTGCGTCTCTCAGGGGCGCTGTCAGGCAGAAAAGGCAGCGCCCAGAGCGTCCTATCCGTGAGAAACTTGCCACTTCGTAAATTTTTACTCTGGAACTCTTATGGCTGGCCTTCCTGAAATTACCAATATGGCGCTGTTCTGTGATTTCGAGAACGTCGCCCTCGGCGTGCGTGATGCCAAATATGCGCAGTTCGACATCAAGAAGGTGCTGGAGCGGCTGCTGCTCAAGGGTAGCATCGTGGTCAAGAAGGCTTATTGCGACTGGGCGCGTTACAAGGAGTTCAAGGCGCCGATGCATGAGGCATCCTTCGAACTGATCGAGATTCCACATGTGCGGCAGTCGGGGAAGAATTCCGCCGATATCCGCATGGTGGTCGATGCGCTCGACCTCTGCTATACCAAATCGCATGTCGATACCTTTGTCATCATCAGCGGCGATTCGGATTTCTCGCCGCTGGTTTCCAAACTGCGCGAAAACAACAAGCATGTGATTGGCGTCGGCGTGAAGGCGGCGACTTCGGATTTGCTCTCGGCCAACTGCGACGAATTCATTTTTTACGATGATCTGGTGCGCGAGCAGGAAGCCAAGAAGTCGCGCAGCGCCAAGAAGGCGCCTGCCAAATCGGCCACCAGTGCAACCAAGGCAGAAAGCGCTAAAGGTGAAGAGCGTGGCAGCGAGAAGCCTGAGGACGCAAAGCGTGAAGAAGCGCTGGATCTGCTGGTGGAAACGGTGGAAGCGCTGATTGCCGAACGCGGCGCGGATGGCACCATCTGGGGCTCGATGGTCAAGCCGACATTGCAGCGGCGCAAGCCGGGCTTTACCGAATCCTATTATGGTTACCGTTCCTTCCGTGACCTGCTGGAAGACGCTAAAAAGCGCAAGCTGCTGATTGTCGAACGCGATGATAAATCCGGACAATATGCCATCCGTTTACCCATTGATGAGTAACGCAGGTGCTGCATGACGGGCGAAATAAAACCGGGCCAATCCGTCGAGCTATTGCAAGCGCTGCACATCCTCACCCGCGATGGCAAGCTGAACCAGGACAGCCGCCGCAAGCTCAAGCAGGTTTATCACCTCTATCATTTCATCGAGCCCTTGCTGCAGGAAGTGATGGCTGCGCGGGGGAGTGTGGCCTTGGTCGATCATGGCGCGGGCAAGTCTTACCTGGGTTTCATTCTCTACGACCTGTTTTTCAAGTCGCGCGATGCCGGGGTGATTTACGGCATTGAGACGCGCCCCGAACTGGTCGAAAAATCGAGAGAATTGGCGCGGCAGCTTGGGTTCGAACGCATGCATTTTCTCAATCTCTCGGTGAATGATTCGATCACCTCTGACGCATTGCCCGAACGCGTGGATATCGTCACCGCTTTGCATGCCTGTGATACGGCGACCGATGATGCGATTCGTTTCGCCTTGCACAAGCAGGCGCGGTTCATTGTGCTGGCGCCCTGCTGTCAGGCCGAGGTGGCGGCTGTCATGCGCCGGCGCAAGAATGAATCGTTTGGCAAGACGCCGCTGGCCGAAATCTGGCGGCATCCGCTGCATACGCGCGAATTCGGCAGCCAGCTGACGAACGTGCTGCGCTGCCTGCTGCTCGAATCGCACGGGTATGCGCTGACAGTGACTGAGCTTGTCGGCTGGGAACATTCGCTGAAGAACGAACTCATCATCGCGCGACATGGCGGCGCGCCACGCGGCAATGCGCGGCAACGCACGGAGCAGATTTTGCGCGAGTTGAATCTGGAAGAACTGGCAGGCCGGTTTGCATACTGAAACGCATTCTCCATCTGACGCAGAATGTTTTGTCCTGCTGGATGACAATGAAGCGAGCGCCGAGCAGCCTCGCTCACGGCTGTATACCGGGCATGTCACGACGCTGCTGTGCCAGCATGCCGCAGAGTTCCCGGCCTTGCTGGCGCAGATGCAGGCTTTGCAAATGCAAGGCTTGCATGCTGTCGGGCTATTTACCCATGAACTGGGTGTTGCCTTGCAGGGCATTGAACTGCCACCGGGGCAAACTGGCCAGGAATTGGCGCAAATCCTGTTGTTCAAAGATTGTCGGCATTTGTCCGCAGACGAAACCGATGACTGGCTTGGGCGACGCGCCACCCAGGAGGGTGACACAACAGCCGGGGTAATCGGCCTGACGCCGAGTGTGACCGAGGCTGAATTTTCAGAAGCGATTGCGCAGATTCATCGCTACATCGAAGCCGGCGACACTTATCAGGTCAATTACACCTATCGCTTGCACTTTGCGGCCTACGGTTCGCTGGTTGCGTTGTATCGTCGGCTGCGGGCGCGCCAGGCAGTGCCATTTGGCGCGCTGATTGCGCTGGCCGATGGCCGTGCAGTGTTGTCATTTTCCCCCGAACTGGCCGTGCAGCATGTGGCAGGGCGCCTGAGCGCACTGCCGATGAAGGGCACGGCGGCGGCAGCGGATGATGCGGTGGAAAATGCGGCGCGTGCGGCAGCGCTTGCCGCTGATCCAAAGAACCGTGCAGAAAACCTGATGATTGTCGATCTGTTGCGCAATGATCTTGGCCGCATCGCGCAACTGGGCTCGGTCAGTGTCGCGGATTTGTTCAGGGTTTCGCGCTATGGTCGGGTGCTGCAAATGACATCGACCGTCGAGGCGGATGTCGACCCAACGCTGAATCTTGCCCAGGTGTTGACTGCCTTGTTGCCTTTCGGTTCAGTTACCGGCGCGCCGAAGCACCGCACGCTGGAAATCATCCGGCAACTGGAACCGACGCCGCGCGGCTATTACACAGGCGCCATCGGCTGGTTCGATGCGCCGCCAGCCGGCCGTCTGCTGGGTGATTTTTGCCTGTCTGTGCCGATCCGTACCTTGCTGCTGGATGCGCCTGATATGGCGAGGCAGCGTGCTGGCGAAATGGGCGTCGGTGCAGGCATCGTGCATGACAGCGTAGCGCTGGCCGAGTTTGCAGAATGCCATTTGAAAATGGATTTTCTGACCGGCCTGGGGCATGAGTTTGCCTTGTTTGAAACCATGCGCGCGACTCAGGATGGTTGTCTTTTGCTGGATTTGCATCTGGAAAGGTTATTCGCCTCCGCGCGCCATTTCGGCTTTCGTTACGATGAAGCCGCTGTGCGCAAAGAGCTGACAGCAGTTTTTGCGCAGTTGCCACCAGGCTCCCCGCAGCGCCTGCGCCTGACGCTTGAACCTGCCGGTGAGATGCAAATTGAGCATGCACAGCTGATTCCATTACAGACGCCGGTGACCCTTCTGATTGCGCAAGAACCAATAAATGAAGAACCCCTGTTCCTACGCCACAAGACAACACGCCGTACCCGCTACGATGCCGCATGGCGGGCAGCCGAGGCGCTGGGCGCGTTCGATGTCCTGTTCTGCAACGCGCAGGGTGAACTTACCGAAGGTGCACGCAGTTCGCTATTTATCAAACTTGCTGGTCGCTGGTACACACCACCGATGGCCAGTGGCTTGTTGCCCGGCGTGATGCGCAAAGTGCTGCTGGCTGATCCGGCGTGGTCAGCGACAGAAAGGCCGCTGACCTTGGGTGATTTGCGCATTGCCGAAGAAGTGATGGTATGCAATGCGCTGCGCGGTGTGCTTCCGGCGCGAATTGACTGGCAGGCGCACGCAGGTTTTTAGGCAATAAAAAAATCCCCATCGGACAGCATGGGGATTTTTTCACTTGTAATTTCTTGTGAATGCGTTCCTGTGTGACAGGTGAAACTTAGCGATCAGCCAGTGCCATGTCCTCAAAGCCCCAGACATTCGACTCGTCAGCTTCATGGAGCAATTCAACAGCCATACTGGCTTCCATGAAGGCCTTGGCCAAATACACCAAGTTCCGCACGGCAGGTTCCTGTTCTGCCTCGCTTACCGGATGACCCTGCAAGAAAGTGAGAACTTCGACCATGTGCGGCTTCATGGCGTTATAAAACGCTTCCAATTCAGGCATGGGAGTACCCGCGCGCTTGCGAAGACGTTCCTTGGTCGTCGGCGGGGCAAAGCTCATAAATTTAGCCAATTTGGAGAATGGTGCGGGCAAAACAGCGGCAGTTTTTTTCGTGGCGGTAGCAGGCTTTTTCGTAAGTGTTGCCATCTTCTTTTATCTCCTTGATTATTATTTATTAACCGTGACCGATTTGGTCAGCTACCGCCTGATAGCTATGCCCAACCATCGGCTCCATATTGCCCAGGAACTGATATTGCTTGGCGCCTGAGAACAGGTTGCTTTGCACCATTGCCAAGTTCATCAGATCCTCGCGGATTGCATCGCGCAGAAAGATACGGTTGTATTCGGCAACCACGTCATCGGCGGCATTTTTCAGGGGATCCATATAAATGGTGAGCTCCCAGCGGGTTTTGTCATGGCTGATCGGCCAGTAATCCTGAGTGATGAAGAAGCCCCCCAGCGGCTGGATATTACTCATCGGGAAAACGACCAGGATGTCAGAGAACCAGTCTGGCAACTTCAATGGATTGACTTGCGGCGGGAAGTCTGTGCCTGTTTTGGTCAGGTCAGGCGCTACCGTGGCATGGTTGCTGAACTGGGCTGCCAACTGCTCGGCATAGGTTGGTGTATGTTCGCCATTGGAGACGGCCGACACAACGCGGTGCTTGGGGTGCAGCCGCAGGGCATCAATCCGTCCATTCGGGTGTTCGCGGCTATTGGCGATATTGCTTGCTGACGCGGCATGCACGGTGGAGAAATGATAAGTTTCGACAAAGGCGTCCAGACAGACTTTCCAGTTGGCGTGCATGATGGATGAAACACGCCCGACCGGGTCACGGTGCGGGAAGAAATTGCCAAAGCCGTTATAGATTTCATCGCCCATGTACTCGCGCAGTGTCTGTGTGCGCTGCGGATCGACATTGATGAAGATAAAGCCTTCCCAGGTCTCGCAACCCACTTCGGTCAGCCCTTGCTCTTCCTTGATCAGTCCGGCAAAGCGGTGTTCTTCGAGCACGGTGGCCAGCTTGCCGTCCAGGCCGTAGTGCCAGCTGTGGTAACGGCAACGGAACCCCGTCTTGGTGTTGCCTGACGGGGCATACGCCACGCGGTTAAGCCGGTGTGAGCAGATATTGTGGAAGGCCCTTACCTTCTTGTCTCGGCCACGCACAATGATCAGCGAGGTGTCGCAGACCTCCAGTTCCTTGACGACGTAATCCCCAATATTTGGTATTTCTTTTTCCAGGCTGATACGCATCCAGCTTTTCTTGAAGATGCGTTCCTTTTCCAGTGCGAAGTATTCTGGTGTAAAAAAGTCACCTACAGGTAGCTGACCAATGCATTTCTCCGTGCTACCGGCCAGCGACTTGATGATGAAGGTCGACTTGGTCATTTCCATGATATGGGCTCCTTGGTATTAGTATTAGAAAAAATAAAACGAGATTTGCTGCTACTTAAAAGACGGCGGCCCCAAATATGAAGTGCAACACATTGCCTCCCGCTGTGTGTTGCACTTCATATTTGAGGCCGCCCTGCTTATGGTTTGTTCTTCTTTAGTCAGCACTAATCCATTGTTCAATTGCCCAAGCCTGATGACGGATGGTTTCTTCAAACTTCCCGAGCAAAAGCGTTTTCAGGGTCCCTGAGTTCATGCCTCTTTGTACGCCTTCCATGGTGGACAGATCTTCATACAACACATCACGCAAGGCAACTCGTGTGAAGGCCTGCCCTATCTTTTCGGCGTATGTACTGGCTGGGAGCTGATACATATTGACTTCCCAGTAAGTCTCGCTGACATTGATCGGGAAGAAATTGTAGCTTAAATACCAGCCTGTTCCCGCGAGGATATTCAGGTTGGGAAACAGGATACTGATATCAAACCACCAGTTTTCATCATCGCTCGGGTTGGTATAGGTAGGCTTTTTCCCTTCTTTCGGGGTGAAGGCGCCGCCATACTTCCAAGCAATGGCTTCAGCCGGCGTCGGTTTATGCTCGGGATCCGCCCATGAAGAAATCGAGCGGTGCGGGCCATAAGTGCGCATGGATGTTGGTACATACATGTCCGGTTTCTTGGCCATGTTGGGAAGGCTCTCGGCATGTACTATGCCCACATGATAAGCCTCCTGAAAGGCATCCAGGAAGGTCTTCCAGTTGCACTTCAGTGTGGCGCCATAGCGGGCAATGGGCTCATAGTTATCAAAGGGCATGTCCTGCATCTGCTTGCCCCAGCCACCGAGGAAGTCCACCAGAGACATTTTGGGCTTGTCCTGCGCATTGATGAAAATGAACCCTTTCCAGACTTCAGTAGTAATCGGCTTCAAGCCATACTGGCTGCGATCCAAGCCGGGAAACTGTTCTTCGCTAGGGACGGTCTTCAGGCTACCGTCCAGGCCAAACGCCCAGCCATGGAAGGCGCAGACGAAAGCCGAACGGGCGTTGCCTGAACCGCTGGCGACCGAATTCCCGCGATGGGTACATACGTTATAAAACCCGCGCACCACGCCATCACGACCATGAACGAGAAGAATCGGAGCGTTAAGAAAGTCCAACTCGCGTACCATATAGTCACCTGGATTGGGCACGTGTGCATTCACGCGACCGACATTGATCCAGGCGCGCTTGAAAACTTTTTCCTTTTCTTTCTCAAAATACGCTGGCGAGATGTAAGGCGCAATCGGTATAGGATCACTCCCCATGTCGGGAAGTTGATTCATGATCTTCATCTCATGAGTGCTGGTTGGTGCGTTCATCGTGGTCTCTCCTTTGATTAATAGTGATATGCTTATATCATTTTATTTTTCTAAGTGACTACTTCTGATTCCTTCCATGGACACTAAAACTACACATCCGCCAAAGAATGATATACCAAAACATAAGGCATGTTCATGTCTTTTTAAGGCTAGGAGACTATCCAGGTGTTTGCTGCGTCGCCTTGGCTTGCATTACAACATGCTGATATACAGGCATAAATGTAAAAAGAGCCGCCTTCCTTTGTCGGATAGGCGGCTCTGTGCTTCAAATCAGGCTATGTTCAGAAAGACACGCTTAGCTATCTTCCAAGACCATATCCTCAAAACTCCAGACATGGGGTTCGTCCGGTGCTTTGAATAGCTCGATAGCCAAGGCGATTTCCATGAAGGCCTTGGCCAGGTGTACCAGGTTCAGCTCCTGAGGAGCCAGTTTTTTCTCATCAGCTGGAAAGTCCAGTAGATAAGTCATGATGGCATCCATTTGCGGGCCGACTGCATCGTAAAACGCCTGTAGTTCAGGCATCGTGCTTTGCGTCCGCTTGCGCAGCCGTTCTTTGGTGGTTGGCAAGGCAAAATGCAGCAAGTTGGCCAAACCGGCAAATTGCTGCGGCAATAAATTGTTTCCACTCATTGTTTAATTCTCCTGTTATTCGAGACTTGCTACCTATTACCAGCCGCTACCGACTTGCTCGGCAACTGTTTTGTAGCCGGAACGAACCATCGGCTCGTTTTCGCCGAGGACTTGAAATTTCTTGGCGCCCGATGCCAGGGTGCTTTGCACCATGCGCAGGTTCTTCATGTCTTCGCGAACCACATCGCGCAAGTAAGACCGATTGTATTCGGCAATTACCTCGCCAGCGGCATTTGCCGGGGGGCGCATGAAAATCAGGAATTCCCAATGCGTATGATCGTGCCCGACAGGCCAGTAGTTCTGCGTGGCGAAGAAGCCTTGCAGGGGTTGCAGGTTGCACATCGGGAAGATGACCAGGATGTCCGTCAGCCAATCGGGCAGGCCAAGCGGGTTGATTTGTTTGGCTTGAACTGGCGCATGGCCGGTGGAGGACAGCGTGGCACCACCGTATTTCTGCACCAATCCTTCGGTAAAGGTCGGTGTGTGCTCCCTATTGGAGGTGGCCGACGCAATGCGGTGCAGGCCATACTCGCGGAACGCCATGATGCGGCCATTGGGAAATTCGCGGCTGTTAACGATGTCGCCAGCCGATGGCAAGTGCACGGTAGAAAAATGGTAAGTTTCGATAAATGCATCAAGGAAGATTTTCCAGTTAACGGGAACCAGCGCAGAAAGTTTGCCTATCTGGGTAAATTGCTCAAAAAAACCGTTGAAGCCGTTATAGATTTCCTCACCCAGATATTCGCGCAGGGTTTGTGCCGGCTGGGGATCGACATTCACGAAGATGAAGCCTTCCCAGACGTCGCAAGCGACTTCAGTCAGGCCATTTCCCGCCTTGTCCAGGCCAGGAAAAAGATGCTCTTCGGGGATGGCGCGCAGGCTGC
>JBAQUE010000158.1:0-4550 GCA_049297315.1 Rugosibacter sp. | reverse complement strand
GCGCCAACAAGGGCGAGAAAAAGAACGATGATGCGCTGGCGCAAAAGCTGGCCAGGCTGTGTGACATCTGGGTGCATGACGCTTTCGGCACCGCACATCGCGCCGAGGCCACGACGTATGGCATGGGCAAATACGCGCCGGTAGCCTGCGCCGGGCCTTGCGTTGCTGCCGAACTCGAAGCGCTGACGCTGGCCTTGGCCAAACCTGCGCGGCCGCTGGTGGCGATTGTCGCCGGATCAAAAGTGTCGACCAAGCTGACGGTACTCGAATCGCTGGCCGACAAGGTGGATCACCTGATTGTCGGCGGCGGCATTGCCAATACATTCTTGCTGGCGGCAGGCAAACCGATTGGTAAGTCGCTGGCTGAACCCGACCTGGTCGATGCGGCGCGGCGGGTGATGCAAAAAGTGCCTGTGCCCTTGCCACTGGATGTGGTCTGCGCCAAGGAGTTTTCCGCCACGGCGGTGGCGACCGTCAAAAACATTGATGACGTGGCCGACGATGACATGATTCTGGATATTGGCCCGGATGCTGCGCAAGCTTTGGCCGAGATCGTGGCGCAGGCAGGTACGATAGTCTGGAACGGCCCCCCCGGTGTGTTCGAGTTCGAGCAGTTTTCCGGCGGCACGAAAACCCTGGCGCACGCGATTGCCGACTCCAAAGCTTTTTCGCTGGCCGGTGGTGGCGACACCATTGCCGCAATCAACAAATTTGGCGCCAAGGTCAGTTATATCTCGACAGCAGGCGGTGCATTTCTTGAATTTCTTGAGGGCAAAAAACTGCCTGCCGTTGAGATTCTTGAGCAGCGCGCAAATAATTAAAAGCTGACCTGAACCTTTGCCATGCAACGCGCCACCAAAATCGTAGCGACCCTCGGCCCGGCATCCAGCAGCGCGGAGCGGTTGGCTGAATTGGTGGCAGCCGGCGTGGATGTCGTGCGCCTGAATTTTTCGCATGGCGCGGTGGACGATCACCGGCAGCGCGTGGAAATCCTGCGCGCCGTGGCGCATCAAGCCGGCCGCACTGTCGGTGTGATGGCCGACTTGCAGGGACCGAAAATCCGCATCGGCAAGTTTGCCGCCGGTCCGGTGACCATCAAGGCTGGACAGCATTTCATTCTTGATGCCACATGCACCCTGGGCGATACGACGCGCGTCGGCCTGGATTATCCCGAACTGGTGGAAGACGTGGTGGCCGGTGACGTGCTGCTGCTGGATGACGGCCGCACGGTGTTTGATGTCGAGCGTGTCGAGGGCAGCGAAATCCATTGCCGCAACCGGCATGATGGCGAGCTGTCCAACAACAAGGGCATCAACAAGCAAGGTGGCGGCTTGTCCGCACCGGCGCTAACGCCCAAGGATATGGCGGACATCAAGACGGCCGCCGCGCTGAATGTGGATTTTGTCGCGGTGTCCTTCCCCAAAACCGGCGCGGACATGCGCCATGCACGGCAACTGTTGCACGAAGCCGGATCGGATGCGCTGGTGATCGCCAAGATTGAGCGGGTTGAGGCGATCGACAATCTCGCCGATATCCTGCATGCCACCGATGGCGTGATGGTGGCGCGTGGCGACCTGGCCGTTGAAGTCGGCGATGCGGCGGTACCCGCCTTGCAAAAGCGCATCATCCGCCAGGCGCGCGAGGCCAATCGCTTTGTCATCACCGCCACACAGATGATGGAATCAATGATCAGCAGTCCGGTGCCGACGCGCGCCGAGGTTTCAGACGTAGCGAACGCTGTGCTGGATGGCACGGATGCCGTGATGCTGTCGGCCGAGACGGCGTCCGGCGCCTACCCGGTGGCGGCGGTGCAAGCCATGGTGCGGGTTTGCGTGGAGGCGGAAAAATCACATGAGGTCATGCTGGATACGCACTTTCTCCAGCGTACTTTTTCGCGAATCGACCAATCCATCGCCATGGCCGCGCTGTTTACTGCGGTACATTTGCAAGTCAAGGCGATTGCCGCGTTGACCGAATCCGGCTCCACGGCGTTGTGGATGAGCCGGATCAATTCCGGCGTGCCAATTTATGCGCTGACTTCGCGTAGCCGCACACGCTACCGGGTGAGCATTTTCCGCGATGTGTACCCACTGCTTACGGAGTATGTGGCGACTGACCGTGACGACCTGCTCTGGCAAGCCGAAGAAACCCTGATTGCCGCCGGAGCGGTGGAAGAAGGCGACTTGATTATCCTCACCATTGGCGAGCCGATCGGCCTGGCGGGCGGCACCAACACCATGAAACTGGTCAAGGTCGGTGAGCACCGGCGGCCGACGGCCTGATTTTTAATTCATCCAAGGAGACTGAAATGGCTCTCGTATCAATGCGTCAATTGCTCGACCATGCGGCGGAAAATGGCTACGGCCTGCCCGCCTTCAATGTGAATAACCTGGAACAGGTGCAGGCCATCATGGAAGCGGCTGCCGAGACCAATAGCCCGGTCATCATGCAGGGCTCGGCTGGCGCGCGCAAATATGCCGGCGAGGCTTACCTGCGCCATTTGATCGAGGCTGCTGTGGAAGCCAACCCGGATATTCCGGTGGTGATGCACCAGGACCACGGCGCGAGCCCGGCGATTTGCATCCAGGCCATGCGTCTGGGGTTTTCCAGCGTGATGATGGATGGTTCGCTGCAAGAAGATGCCAAGACACCGGCTTCATTTGATTACAACGTCGACGTCACGCGCCGCGTGGTGGATATTTCACATGCGATTGGCGTATCAGTCGAAGGTGAACTGGGTTGCCTCGGCTCGCTGGAAACCGGCATGGGCGAAAAGGAAGACGGCCATGGCGCGGAAGGTGTGCTCTCGCACGACCAGTTGCTGACCGATGCCAACGAGGCCGCCGATTTCGTCAAGGCGACCGGCGTGGATGCGCTGGCGATCGCCATCGGCACCTCGCATGGCGCCTACAAATTCACCCGCCCGCCGACCGGTGCGGTGCTGCGCATCGACCGCATCAAGGAAATTCATGAGCGCATTCCCAACACGCATCTGGTGATGCATGGCTCATCCTCCGTACCACAGGATTTGCTTGCGGAAATCAATAAATACGGTGGTGCGATGGGCGTAACCTATGGCGTGCCGGTGGAAGAAGTCGTCGAAGGCATCAAGCATGGCGTACGCAAGATCAACATCGACACCGATTTGCGCATGGCGTCCACTGCCGCGATCCGCCGCTTCATGGCGGAGAACCCCAAGGAATTCGATCCGCGCAAATATCTCGGCGAAACCAAAAAAGCCATGAAAGCCATCTGCAAGGCGCGCTACGAGGCATTCGGCTGCGCCGGCCAGGCAAGTAAAATCAAGGCCATGCCGATGGAGAAGATGGCCGCGCGGTACAAGAGTGGCGAGTTGAACCCGATTGTGAAATAAGCAGCTATTTTTCTTACTGGTCGTTTTGCGGAGCCTGTCCATGTCACAACCTGTTGTCTTTGAGTCTTCCATCACCAGCCTGCCACTTCTCGGGCGCGGCAAGGTACGCGATATTTATGCGGTGAGCGATGAGTATCTGCTGATCATTACCACCGACCGGCTGTCAGCCTTCGATGTGATCCTGCCGGATCCGATCCCGGGTAAAGGTGCGGTGCTCACCGCGGTGAGCAATTTCTGGTTTGGCAAGCTGGCGCACGTGATTCCCAGCCAGCTCACCGGCATTGATCCGGAAACGGTGGTGGCGACCGAAGAAGAACGTGCGCAGGTGCGTGGCCGGGCGCTGGTGGTCAAGCGCCTCAAGCCGCTGCCGATCGAGGCTGTGGCGCGTGGCTACCTGATTGGCTCGGGCTGGAAGGATTATCAATCGACCGGTGCGGTGTGTGGCATTGCCCTGCCCGCAGGTTTGCAACTGGCGCAGCAACTGCCCGAACCGATTTTCACGCCGGCGACCAAGGCGGAAATGGGCGACCACGATGAAAACATCGACTACACGGCGGTTGAGCGCCTGATTGGCGCCGACCTGGCTAAAAAGGTCAAGGAAACCACGCTGCGCCTGTACCGCGAGGCTGCGGCGTTTGCGCGTATCCACGGCATCATCATTGCCGACACAAAGTTTGAATTCGGCCAGGACAAGGACGGGCGGCTGCACCTGATTGACGAGGTGCTGACCCCGGATTCGTCACGTTTCTGGCCTGCTGACCAATACAGGGTGGGCATCAGCCCACCCAGTTTTGACAAGCAGTTTGTGCGCGATTACCTGGATGCGCTGGACTGGAACAAGCAGGCGCCGGGACCAAAACTGCCTGCCGATGTCATCGCAAAGACGGCCGCCAAATACCGCGAGGCGCTGACGCGGCTGACCGGGTTAGCGCCAGATTCAGCATGACGCGCCATATTTCCGCCCTGGAGCCGAGTAAGTTAATTTCTTGACTTATTCGGGCAGCTGAGTATCATAAATCTATATACTTATTAAAAACAAGGTCTTTAAGAGACTGAATTCAGGAGAATTAACCATGAACGCACCAGAAAACCGCAAGCTAGATAGCACTTCGGGCGCCTGCCTGTTGCCTATCGACAAGTTTTACACCCCTGAGTATTACCAGCTTGAAAAAGAGAA
>JBAQUE010000157.1:0-8462 GCA_049297315.1 Rugosibacter sp. | reverse complement strand
GACCAGCGCTTGCCGCATCCGTTCTGCATGATCGATGTTGTCGCAGAAGACAATGGTTTTATCGAAACGATTCGTTTGCTTGAGGAAGTCGCTGATTTTCTTGGCAACTAACGCAGTGCGTTTTTCCAGTACGAGGTTTTTGTCGAAGTCGCGCTGGTTGTAGATGCGGTCCTCAATTTCGTTGCCGTGCTTATCAAGCATGCCCTTGTCGGGACGCCAACCGGTAAGGTCTTTGTCCAGATCGATGCGCACCACTTTATATGGCGCGAGAAAGCCATCGTCGATGCCCTGCCGTAAGGAGTAGGTGTAAATCGGCTCACCAAAGTAGTCAATGTTTGAAACCTCTTTGGTTTCCTTGGGCGTGGCGGTGAGACCGATCTGGGTGGCAGAAGAAAAGTATTCAAGAATCTCACGCCAAGCGGAATCTGCTGCGGCGCTGCCGCGATGGCATTCGTCGATCACGATCAGATCAAAAAAATCACGGCTGAATTGCTTGTAGATGTTTCGCTCTTCTTCTGTGCCGGTGACTGCTTGATACAAGGACAGGTAAATCTCATACGACTTATTGGCCTGCCGCTTCTGGATCTTGGTCATGGCCGAGCCGAAGGGCTTGAAGTCGTTGGTCATGGTCTGATCGACCAGGATGTTGCGATCCGCCAGAAACAGAATGCGTTTTTTGGCTTTTGACTTCCACAAACGCCAAATTATCTGGAATGCGGTGTAGGTCTTGCCCGTGCCAGTGGCCATGACCAGCAGGATGCGATTCTGCGCCTTGGCAATGGCTTCGATGGTTTTGTTGATGGCGAGCAATTGGTAGTAGCGTGGCGATTTATTGCTGCCGTCGCTGTAGTAGTCCTGAGAAACCAGCTCGCTCTGTGCGGTGTTCAGGCCAAGGTGTTCTGACCACCATTGCCACAGAACATCAGGGCTCGGCAATTCGTGAAGCGCCAATTCGCGCTCGATGACGCCATCTTTGGCAATCTTGTTGTGAAACAGAAATCCGTCGCCATTGCTGCTAAAAACGAAAGGCACTTGCAACATCTCGGCATAACCAAGGCCCTGTTGCATACCATCGCCAAGAGAATGCTTATTGTCCTTGGCCTCTATGACCGCGATCGGCATGTTGGGTCTATGGAACAAGACGTAGTCAGCACGCTTGTTTTGGGCGCGTGTGTGCAACTTGCCACGGACGATGATCCGGCCCTTGGTCAGCGGGAACTCTTCACGCACTTGAGTTGCAATATCCCACCCCGCCTTTTCCAACGCGGGGGTAATGAACTTGGTGCAGATATCGCGCTCACTGAGCTGATATTTGTCCATTCCCCATTCCCTCCCTATTCAGCAGCTCGTTGGCGGCTTTTTGTTTGACGCTCATCGTTGCGGCCGTGCTCAATCCAGCACCACGAGAAACTCGGTGGCCAATGCGGTAGGCTGGGTTTCTCGAGCGTTCTTGGTCAGCTCCATCAGGCCATAGCCTTCCATCATCCGCAGCGTGCGCGACAAGTTGGGCACCTGCCGCCCGGTCAACTCAGCCAATTCGGTGAGCGACTTGGGTTGCCGGTCACGGACGATACGCAGCAAAGCACGATTGTCTTCCGACAGCACGGCAGCCATGGTCGCCATCGATGGGAACCAGACGGTGGGAGCGTACTTCCCGCTACCGGCAATTTCAGCATCACCGCCACGGCGGATTCCGACAACGCAGCGCTTCATTTTGAGTGTTCAGATTGGCTTGGCATAAGTCGAATAGTTTATCAGTGTGGCACAACGGCAGCCAGCGGTTTGAAGATGAAAAATGAGCAATCACTCGCTTGGCTTCCTGATTGAACAGCGCGTTCATGCTGGTGTCGTCAATCACCTCACGGAGCCCACGATGAACGCCAAGCAAGCCGCTCTCGACGCCTATCTCGCCCGCACTGCTGCCATCCACGCCAAGCTGGAACGGTTGCAGCAACTCGCTGACGACCATTTTGGCCATGACCCTGACGCTATCCATTGGGTGAGCGATCAACGAAACTCGCACTACCCGCGAAGCCGCGCCACTACTGGCCCTTCGCGGGCGTAAAAAAGCCCGGAGCAAGTCCGGGCTTTAAGGTACTGGTGGAGGTGAGCGGGATCGAACCGCTGGCCTCGACGTTGCGAACGTCGCGCTCTCCCAACTGAGCTACACCCCCGATGGCGGGGATTATAGCAGCGGCGTTTATTCGTTGCCCGAGCCGGCGGCGGCGCGGCGCAGACGGTCGCTTACTGCGCGCCATGCTTCGTCGTTAGGTGGCACGGCGACCAGGATCAGATCGCAGCCGGCGGCATCGAGTTCGCGCAGGGTGGCGTACAGGTCGTGTGCAAACCGTGAAAAGTCGGCGCTGGCGATACGGCGGATGATGTGCTGATTGGCGGGCAGAGACGACGCGACTGCGGGCGCCAGCACGGCCACGCGCTTGCCCTGCTGAAGCGCCATATTGACTGCGGCGGGAAGCGATTCAACCGGGCATAAGCGCAGCGGGGTGCGCGGCGCGTAATGTGCGGCCAGGCTGCCCGAAACACGGGGCATATTTTTTGTTTCCCCCGTTGGATGTGCTGTCACGCTGTCATCCACGGGTGCGTTCAATTGCTGACGCAGGGTGTCCGCGCTGATCGCACCGGGACGCAGGATGCGCGGCGTGGCTGAGGTCATGTCGACGATGGTTGATTCGATACCGACAGCACATGCGCCACCGTCGAGAATCATGGTCACGGCATCGCCGAGTTCTTCCTGTACATGCGCGGCGGTGGTCGGGCTGATGCGGCCGAATTTATTGGCGGATGGCGCGGCAATTCCGTTACCAAATTCGCCGCCGAATTCGCGCAGCAACGCCAGCGCGACGGGATGGTTGGGCACGCGCAGGCCAACCGTGTCCTGGCCGCCAGTGACGAGCTCGGGCACCGCCGGATGCCGCTTGAGAATCAGGGTCAGCGGCCCCGGCCAGAAGGCGGCGGCGAGGGCATGGGCGGATGCGGGAATGTCGATGGCCCATTGCGCGAGATGCGCGGCATCGGGCAGATGGACGATCAGCGGATGATCGGCCGGGCGGCCCTTGGCGGCGAAAATTTTCGCCAGCGCGGTGGGGTTGCGCGCATCGGCGCCGAGGCCGTACACGGTTTCGGTGGGGAAGGCGACGAGCTCACCGGCGCGCAGCGCCTGCGCGGCGCGCGTGACATCGTTCATCGCTTGATCGCGCGAAAGCCGATGTCGTGGCGGTAGTGCATGCCGTCGAAATGAATCGGGGCGAGCACTTCATAGGCGCGTTTTTGCGCGGCCTTGACGCTATCGCCGAGCGCGGTGACGCAGAGCACGCGGCCGCCGGCGGTGACGACCTGGCCGTCGCGCTCGACGGCACCCGCATGGAATACGTGGCTGTCTTCGCTGGGTTCCTTCGCGTCAGGCAGGCCGTGGATGATGTCGCCCTGGCGCGGCGTGGCCGGGTAATTCGCGGCGGCCATGACCACGCCGAGCGCGGCGCGTCTATCCCATTCGGCTTCGACCTGATCGAGCTTGCCATCAATCGCGGCGTCGATCAGGGTGATGAAATCGCTCTTCAGGCGCAGCATGATGGGCTGGGTTTCCGGGTCGCCCATGCGGCAGTTGAATTCCAGCACACGCAGGCGGCCGTCGGGGTGGATCATCAGACCCGCATAGAGAAAACCGGTATACACGATGCCGTCGGCGGCCATGCCGTGGATGGTTGGCAGGATGACTTCGCGCATGACGCGCGCATGGATGTCCGGCGTCACCACTGGCGCGGGTGAATAAGCGCCCATGCCGCCGGTGTTGGGGCCTGTGTCGTTGTCATGCACGCGCTTGTGGTCCTGGCTGGTGGCCAGCGCCAGCGCATGCTTGCCGTCGGCCATGACGATGAAGCTGGCTTCTTCGCCATCGAGAAACTCTTCGATGACCACGCGCGAATTTGCGTTGTTGGCTGTGTTGTTACCCGCGTTATTGCCCGCCAGCATGTGATCCACCGCGGCATGCGCTTCGGCGGCATCCATGGCGACGACGACACCCTTGCCGGCGGCCAGCCCGTCGGCCTTGACGACAATCGGCGCGCCTTCCTGGTCGATGTAGGCATGCGCGGCGGCAGCGTCGGTAAAGGTGGCGAATTTCGCGGTGGGAATGCCGTGCCGTGTCATGAAGCGCTTGGCGAAATCCTTCGAGCTTTCAAGCTGTGCGGCGGCCTGCGTCGGGCCGAAAATGCGCAGGCCCTGGGCGCGGAAAACATCCACGATGCCGGCCGCCAGCGGCGCTTCAGGGCCGACGATGGTGGCGTGGATTTGTTCGCGCTGGGCGAATTCGGCGAGCGCGTGAATGTCGCTCAGCGGCAGGTTGGTCAGCTTGGGTTCGCGCGCCGTGCCGGCGTTGCCGGGGGCGACATAGATTTGTTGCAGCCCCGGCGTTTGCGCCAGCCGCCAAGCCATGGCGTGCTCGCGGCCGCCGGAACCGATGACAAGAAGTTTCATGGATGACTTTCGATGTTGCCGGGAGTTAGTCTGAATGCCACTTCAGCCAGAAAAAAAAGATGTTGCCAAAGCCTTTGCCGCCCGGCACATAGGCGGTTTCCAGCGAGGCTGCGCGATAGTCGATGGAACCGATAGGCAGGATGATCGGCACAGGCGTGTAGTGGCCAATATCGCTGCGTGTGGTGAAGCCTGCGGTATAGCCTAGCCCCAGCCGGGCGTTTTCATTGAGACGCCAATAGGTTTTCCAGCCGTAACCGGCCAGCCACTCCGGCTTGAAATGGGAATCCTGAAAGCCCATCACATACAGACCGTGCCAGTTGCCTTTTGCGTCAAAGCGGCCATGGCCATAACCCAGACCCAAAGTGTCTTCCTGGAAGCTGTTGATTTTCTCTTTTGTATAGGCCCAGCGCATGTGATAGGTATGCACCGGCAAATAAAACTCGGGTGTGCCTTCACGCGCGGTCGTGGTGATCTCCGTGGTGATCTCATTGGTGACTTCATCGATGGCGCGCATCAGCCAGTCTGGCAAGGCGGTGTCAGCCGCGATGGCCGGAAGCGCAGCCATCAGCCCGAGGACAAAGCCAAGAGAGCGCAGAAAACGGCGCATTTTGTAATCTCCAGGTTAGTGGCGGAAATGGCGCATGCCGGTGAACACCATCGCTATATTCTGCTCGTCCGCCGCGGCGATGACTTCGGCATCGCGCACCGAGCCGCCGGGCTGGATCACCGCCGTGGCGCCGGCCTGGGCGAGCACGTCGAGGCCGTCGCGGAAGGGGAAGAAGGCGTCCGACGCGACCACCGAACCGGCCACCGTGAGGCCGTTGTTTGCGGCCTTGATGGCAGCGATGCGCGCGGAATCGACGCGGCTCATCTGCCCCGCGCCGACGCCCATGGTCATGCCATCCTTGCAATACACGATGGCATTCGATTTGACGTATTTGGCCACGCGCCAGGCGAACAGCAGGTCGCGCATTTCGTCTGCAGTGGGCTGGCGGCGGGTGACGATCTTGATGTCATGGGCGGTGATCACGCCGTGATCCGCCGTTTGCACCAGCAGGCCGCCGCCGACGCGTTTGTAGTCGAAGCTTTGTGCGGCTTTTATAAACCCCGCCGTCTCGCCATCGCCGACTATTTCGAGGACACGCAAATTTTGCTTGGCGGCGAAAATGGCGCGTGCGGCGGGCGTGATTTCGGGCGCGATGATGACTTCGGCAAACTGGCCGGCAATCGCCTGCGCGGCGCTTTCATCAATCGCCACGTTGAAGGCGATGATGCCGCCAAAAGCCGAGGTCGGGTCGGTCTTGAAGGCCTTGCGATAGGCGGCTTCGGCATTGCCGGCAATGGCCACGCCGCATGGGTTGGCATGCTTGACGATGACGCAGGCCGTCTCCCCTTTGAATGCTTTGACGCATTCCCAGGCCGCATCGGCATCGGCAATGTTGTTGTAGGAAAGTTCCTTGCCCTGGATCTGCTGGTAGCTGGCGATGCTGTCTGCCGGTGCGCCCGGCTCTTTGTAGAACGCGGCCTGCTGATGCGGGTTTTCGCCATAGCGCAGGGTTTCGACTTTATCGAACGCCAGTTGCAACTGGTTGGCGAACAGGCCGGGCTGGTTGTTCCCGTCGAGCGCAGTCAGCCAGTTGGCGATCGCCGAGTCATAGCGCGCGGTGTGGGTGAAGGCTTTTTTCGCCAGCGCAAAACGCGTCGCATAGGCCACTGCACCGGTGGCCTGAATTTCCGCCAGCACCGGCGCGTAGTCGGCCGGGTCGGTGATGATGCCGACGCCGCCCGCTGCATTGCCGTGATTCTTGGCCGCCGCGCGCACCATCGCCGGGCCGCCGATGTCGATATTCTCAATCGCGTCGTCGAGCGTGACATCGGGCTTGGCGACAGTTTCGCGGAACGGGTACAAATTCACTACGACCAGATCGATGGGCGCAATGCCGTGCGCGGCCATTGTCGCCAGATGTTCGGGCAGGTCGCGGCGGCCGAGGATGCCGCCGTGCACTTTCGGATGCAGCGTCTTGACGCGGCCGTCAAGCATTTCGGGAAAGCCGGTGTAATCGGCGACGTCGGTGACCGGCAAGCCGGCATCGCGCAGCAGCTTGGCGGTGCCGCCGGTGGATAACAGCTTGATGCCAAGCTGAGCCAGGCCGCGCGCAAAGTCGACGACGCCATGCTTGTCGGAAACGCTGATCAGCGCTTGGGTAACTTTCATGAAAACTCCGTTTGGGGTGCTACTGTTTGGGGTGCTGCTTTTAGCGTGAAATACTTAGCGTGAAACAACGTAATCTGGCGCCGGGCCCACCCTCTCGCGCAGCGCGCCAGACAGCCGCCTCCCCCGCGAGGTGGAGGATGGGAGGGGGCGGGTCTTCATGCTGCCTTTCGCGTGTTTCATCAGCAGCGGGTGGCATTTACTTACCATGAGCGTTATGGCATTACAGAAGGCCGTGGTCAAGCAGCATGCGCCGCAAGGTGCCCCGGCTGATGCCCAGCATCTGGGCGGCGGTGGTCTGGTTGTTTCCGGCCTGTTCCATGACCACTTCGAGCATTGGTTTTTCCGCGCACTTCACCACCATGTCATACACCGCGTGTGGCGCTCCGCCATCCAGGTCGCGGAAGTAACGCTTGAGGCAGCGCCGCACGCAATCGCTGATTTCGGCGCTCATGCGGCCAGTGCCTCGGTGGTTTGGCCGAAGTGCGGGACGAAGTGCAGATGTTCGCTGGCGGCCGCCTGCGCAAAAAAGAATTCGTCTGCCGCCGCGAGTTGCGCGACCGGATCGGGTATCCGGTTCATGGCATGACGGAAGGTGGCCGCACCGGCGATGCCCTTGGTGTACCAGCTGATGTGTTTGCGCGCGATCTTGACGCCGGTTTCTTCGCCATAAAAATCATACAGGTCGGCCAGGTGGCGGCGCAGCACCTGGTGGATTTCGGCGACGCGCGGCGGCGGCAATGTCTCGCCGGTTTGCAGGTAATGCGCGATTTCGCGGAACAGCCACGGACGGCCCTGCGCGGCACGGCCTATCATCACGCCGTCGGCGCCGGTGCTGTCGAGCACGAACCTGGCTTTTTGCGGCGTGGTGATGTCGCCATTGGCGATCACCGGGATGCGCACCAGCGATTTGACCAGCGCGATGGTTTCATATTCGGCTTCGCCCATGTATTGGTCGGCGCGCGTGCGGCCATGGATGGCCACGGCGCGGATGCCGGATTGTTCGGCGATGCGCGCAATGGCTGGCGCGTTCTTGTTCTCGCGATTCCAGCCGGTGCGGAACTTCAGCGTCACCGGCGTATTGGGCACCGCGGCGACCACGGCTTCGAGAATCCTGGCCACCAGTATTTCGTTTTGCATGAGCGCTGAACCGGCCATCACGTTGCAGACTTTTTTCGCCGGGCAGCCCATGTTGATGTCGATGATCTGCGCACCGTGATCGACGTTGTATTTAGCCGCTTCGCCCATCATCGCCGGATCGGCGCCGGCGATCTGCACCGAGATCGGGTCGACTTCACCGGCATGGTTGGCGCGGCGCAGGGTTTTGGCGCTGCCATACAGCAACGAATTCGAGGTGACCATTTCCGATACCGCAAAGCCCGCGCCCAGCTGTTTGCACAACTGGCGGAACGGGCGGTCCGTCACGCCGGCCATGGGGGCGACAAACAAATTATTGCTCAATTGAAAGCCGAGAAAATCCATGGCGTAGGGAAAATCGGAAGGGCTGCGGATTCTAGCGTAAAGCAGTCAAAATTTGAACAACATGCGCGGCAAAGCCAGGGCAAACTTTGGGCGGGAGTGTCAGGTTTTCCCTTCCCCCCTTCCCCCTTCACCCTTCTCTCTTCCCAATCTTCCAATCACCAGGCGCGCGCGCCGAACATCATGCGCCGCGCGACGAAATTTTTCAGTGGCGGCAACAAGTCCAGCGCCAGCAGGCCCGCGCCGCGCGCGTGCTGCACCAGCGGTGATCGCGCGG
>JBAQUE010000156.1:0-1805 GCA_049297315.1 Rugosibacter sp. | reverse complement strand
GATAATCTTACCCGCGCCGACAAGTTCAGCAATCTGGTTGATTGTGAAGTGGCCGATTACCTCGACAAGCAAGAGTTCATCGACATGGTCGCGCATGGCGAATTCGATGGTGCGCTGGAAGCCATCTTGCACGAAGGGGCCTGTTCCGACACCATGGAAACCGATGGCCGCTACATGATGGCCAACAACTACCGCTATTCACTGGCGCTGCTGGATTATTGCCAGGAACAGGAAGTGCCCTTGCTGTATGCATCGTCAGCCGCGGTTTACGGCGGTAGCGATACTTTCCGCGAGCAGCGTGAATGCGAAGCGCCGCTCAACGTGTATGGCTATTCGAAATTTCTCTTCGACCAGATCGTGCGCCGCCGCTTGGGTCCGAATACGGCCAACGCCGACTCTCAAATCGCCGGCTTCCGCTACTTCAACGTGTATGGCCCGCGCGAACAGCATAAAGGGCGCATGGCCTCGGTCGCCTTCCACCATTTCAACCAATACCGCAGCGCAGGCAAGGTCAAGCTGTTTGCTGGCTGTGACGGTTATGCCAACGGCGAACAGAAGCGCGATTTTGTGTATGTCGGCGATGTCGTCAAGGTCAACATGGCCTTTCTGGAAAGTGGCGTATCCGGCATCTACAATCTCGGCACAGGCCGGGCGCAGAGCTTCAATGAACTGGCCGTCGCCACGGTGAATGCCTGCCGTGCGCAGGAAGGCAAGCCGCCACTGCCGCTGCGTGAGCTGGTTGCGCAGGGCATCATCGAATACATCGATTTTCCCGATGCGCTGAAAGGCAAGTATCAGAGCTTCACCCAGGCCGACCTCACGCAATTGCGTGAAGCGGGCTATCAAGGAACATTCGCCACTGTTGAAGAAGGCGTCGCCGATTACATTGATTGGTTAGCCCAATGACTTGGAACACGCTCGAAGATTTTGTCGGCAACACGCCACTGGTGCAGTTGAAGCGCATTCCTGGCGCGGAGAACGCGCGGCGCAACAATGTGATCCTGGTCAAGCTCGAAGGCAACAACCCGGCAGGATCGGTCAAAGACCGGCCGGCGCTGTCGATGATTGTGCGTGCCGAAGAACGTGGCGACATCAAGCCCGGTGACCCGCTGATCGAAGCCACCTCGGGCAACACCGGCATCGCGCTGGCGATGGCGGCGGCCATGCGCGGCTACCGCATGGTGCTGGTCATGCCGGAGAACCAGAGCATCGAGCGCCGCCAGACCATGAAGGCCTTCGGCGCGGAACTGATCCTCACGCCCAAGGCCGGCGGCATGGAAACCGCGCGCGACCTGGCGCAGGAAATGATGCGCGCCGGCAAGGGCATCGTGCTCGACCAGTTTGCCAACGCCGACAACCCGCGCGCGCATTACGAGGGCACCGGTCCGGAAATCTGGCGCGATACCGATGGCCGCATCACGCACTTCATTTCCAGCATGGGCACCACCGGCACCATCATCGGCTGCTCGCGCTTCCTGAAAGAAAAAAATCCGGCGATACGCATCATCGGCTGCCAGCCCGAAGAAGGCTCGCAGATTCCCGGCATCCGCAAATGGCCGGAAGCCTACCTGCCGAAAATTTACGATGGCAGCCGCGTAGACCAGACCGAAAACGTCAGCCAGTCGGAGGCGGAACAGATGACGCGGCGGCTGGCGCGCGAAGAAGGCATCTTCGCCGGCATCTCCTCCGGCGGCGCGGTGCACGTCGCCCTGCGCATCGCTGAAACGGTAGAGAACGCGGTGATCGTCAGCATCATTTGCGACCGGGGTGACCGTTATTTATCAACGGGAGTTTTTCCGGCGTAG
>JBAQUE010000155.1:0-2101 GCA_049297315.1 Rugosibacter sp. | reverse complement strand
CAAGCGCGCTGTGTAATAACCGAGCGAAGCGAGCCAGAAAGAAGCCTCCCCGCGAGGGGAGGATGGGAGGGGCGGGTCTCTATTTACCGCTTTTCGCGTGTTTCATCATCAGTGGGTGGCCTTCCTGGCCATGAGCGTTAGGCAACCTGTTTGGGGGTTAGTGCGCTTCGTCCCAGTTCGCGCCCACGCCGATTTCAACCAGCAGGGGCACTTTGAGTTCGGCTACATTGCGCATCAGCTTGGGCAGCGTTTCGCGTATGGCTGCGAGCTCGTCTTCGGGGACTTCCAACACCAGTTCGTCATGCACTTGCAGGATCAAGCGGGTGCGCAGGGCTTGCGCATCCAGCCAGCCTTGCACGGCCAGCATGGCGCGCTTGATCAAATCCGCGGCAGTGCCTTGCATCGGCGCGTTGATCGCGGCGCGCTCGGCGCCCTGGCGGCGGGCGGCGTTGGCTGATTTGATGTCCGGCAGCCACAGGCGGCGGCCAAAAATGGTTTCCACATAGCCTTTGTTGCGCGCGGTTTCGCGGGTTTCTTCCATGTAGCGGGCAACGCCGGGGTAACGCGCGAAATAGCGGTCCATGTAGGCTTGCGCGGCGCTGCGTTCGAGTTTCAGCTCGCGGGCCAGGCCAAAGGCGCTCATGCCGTAAATCAGGCCGAAGTTGATGGCTTTGGCGGCGCGGCGCTGTTCGTTGCTGACATCCGTCGGGGTGATGCCGAACACCTCGGCGGCGGTGGCGCGGTGCACGTCTTCACCCTGGGCGAAGGCTTCCAGCAGGCGCGCGTCGTTCGACAAATGCGCCATGATGCGCAGCTCGATCTGCGAATAGTCGGCGCTGGCGATACGGTGGCCGGGCGGGGCGATGAAGGCGGAGCGGATGCGCCGGCCTGCGGGCGTGCGGATAGGGATGTTTTGCAGGTTGGGCTCGCTGGAAGCGAGGCGCCCGGTGACCGCCACGGCTTGCGAAAAGCTGGTGTGTACGCGGCCTGTGCTGCGTTCGACCATCTGCGGCAGTTTGTCGGTGTAGGTGTTCTTGAGCTTGGCCAGGCTGCGGTAGTCGAGAATTTTTCGCGGCAGCGGATAATCCTCGGCGAGTTTTTCCAGCACTTCTTCATCCGTCGATGGTCCGCCCGAAGGGGTTTTTTTGACTACCGGCAGGCCTTGCCGGGTGAACAAAATCTCCGCTAGTTGCTTGGGCGAATTGAGGTTGAAGGGCTGGCTGGCCAGCGCGTGCGCTTCCGCTTCAAGCGCCTGAAGTTTGCGCCCGAGTTCGTGACTTTGCCGGGTCAGCGCGGCCGCGTCGATCAGCACGCCATTGCGCTCGATGCGGAACAGGACTTCGGCCACCGGCAGTTCGAGGTCGCGGTACACTTTTTCCAGCGCGGGTTCAGCGGCGAGTTGCGGACGCAGTACCTGATGCACGCGCCAGGTGACGTCGGCGTCTTCGGCGGCGTATTCGGTGGCGCGGTGGATGTCGGCTTGCGCGAAAGAAATGCGTGCGGCGCCCTTGCCGGTGAGGTCGTCATAGCTCAGGGTTTTTAGCCCGCAATGCCGCGCGGCAAGCGAGCCGAGATCATGCGGCTTGTCGGATTCCAGCACATAGGATTCGAGCAGCGTATCCTCAACGATGCCGGCGAGTTGTACGCCGTGATTGGCGAAAATGTGCCGGTCATATTTGAGATGCTGGCCGAGCTTGTGATGCTGCGGGGATTCGAGCCAGGGACGCAGTTTTTCCAGGGTTTCCGCCAGCGGCAATTGATCTGGCGCACCGGCATAGCTGTGGCCGAGCGGCAGGTAAGCGGCGTGCACGACATCGTTTTTGTTGAACGCAAACGAGATGCCGACCAGTTGCGCCTGCATCGGGTCAAGGCTGGTGGTTTCCGTATCCAGGGCGACGAGTTCGGCTGCCATCAGGCGCGACATCCAGGTGTCGAGCTGCGCCGTGTCGAGAATGCAGGTGTAATTGCTGCGGTCGGGTTCGGTGGTTGCGGTGTCAGTAAAAGTCGGCGCTGGTGAAGCAACTGCGCTACAAGGCGGTCGAGCAAAAAACGCTCTCTTCGCCGTAGCGGATGGTGAGACGGCGCTGGCCGCCGGCGACGG
>JBAQUE010000154.1:0-3127 GCA_049297315.1 Rugosibacter sp. | reverse complement strand
TTATGGATATCCGTGTCCTTGTCACCGGATAGGGTGCTGACGTGGATCAGTTTGATACTGGTCGCCATGGTGCCGATCCAGATGGTCATCAGCCTGGCCTGGGGCAGCCAGCAACCGGCAGCCATAGCGCGCTTGCCGCAGCCGCTGCGCGGTCTGGCTTTTACCGTGCTGATGGCAATTGTTGGCGCGCTAGTCGCCTATGTGGCCTACATGACGGTGGGCGGTGGCATCAGCCCGCCTACGCCTTTCGTAAACATGTTCGTGATCTTTGCGGTGCCGCTGACCCTGACGCTGATCATCCCGTTGCAGCGCTGGCCATTTACCGCGCTGCTCGGCGAACGGCCGGTCGCCATCGGTTTTGCGTTGCTGGTGACAGCCTATCTGCTGGCCTGGGGCTTGTATCAGCTGCTGTTCGATTTCAGTTTTCTGCAACAGGCGCCGTTTTATCAGGCAGCACTTGATCCGCATGGCAAATTCACGGCCTGGCTGCCGCTGACTGCCAGCCTTGGCGGTGTCGTCGCGATACTCTCGCTGGTGCTGCTCGACTTCTGGCCAGTGCCACTCCTCGCAAAAATGGTTCCCGCCTGCGGCCGACAACCGTTCTTTGGCGTTGCGGCCGGGGTACTTGTTGCGCTCATCGTGACCGGACTCTGGTGCGTGTTCATCAACAGCCAGGGCATGGACGTGGTGGCCTTCATGGTGCGCGTCTGCGTGTCGATGATTTTCGGTATCTTCGTCATCCTGGTGATGTTTGAAGGCGCGCCGTTTGTTAGCCTGCCGCAGCCCTGGCGCGGGTTGGCGCTGATCAGCGCGGCAGCCGTGCTGGCTGTCGCATTGCAATCGCTGTATCGCAGTATCGCCATCAGCCGCTTCGGCCTGCCCGGCGGCGCGCCACAGTATGCGCTGGAGCTTTGGCTGGCCACCAGCATGCTGGCCATCACTTTCCCGATGATGGTGGCCTACGCTAGTTTTTTCAATTTCTGGCCGTTACGGCGGACGGCGGGTTAAGCAGTTTGGTATGGCGCGGGTACCACCAGGCAGCTACTCCATACAGCTTAAGAAGTGGTAAGGACAGGGCGTGAATAAATACCTTAAATCCGCGCGCAAGCTTTTGGCAAAAGCCAGGCGCCGGTTCGCGGGCGGGAAGAAAATCCTCGTCTTGTGTGATTCCCATGGTGGCGTGCTTGAATATATCCACGACCATGGCCTGCTTGCGCCGCATTACATCAACTGTGAAGTCGTGGGTGGCGCAACGGCTTATGGATTGAATAACGATCAATCAAAAACCCAGGCTTTCTTGAAGTTTTCCCAGGCGCTCAAACGCTTTCCGGCATTTGATGTGGTCGGCATCATGCTGGGCGAAGTGGATTGCAGTGTAGCCTTGTGGGCGGTGGCGGAAAAACGTGGTGTCGCCGCCGATGAATTGATTCCGCATGTCATGCAGGGGTATCAGCGCCTGATCGATTTTTTGCGGGCTCGCGGTAAATCGCAGATTATTTTGTTCGGGAGTATTTTGCCGACCGTCAGCGATGTGCAAAAAGCGTCGCAAGCAGATAGCATGAGGCGCAATGTGCGCGCGAGCCAGCAGCAAACTACCGCACTGGTGCTGGCGGTAAATGAACAATTAAAAAAACTTGCTCTGGCTAACGGGGTTGCCTACCTCGATATCACGGCAGAAACCCTGGATAAAAAAACCGGCTTGGTGAGCGGCGATTTTTTAATCAGTGAGCGCGTTGACCATCATCAGTCGCAATCAATGACAGCGCCGCTCTGGTGCCGTCAATTACGCAAACTCCCCGTGTTTGCAGAGCCCGCAGCTCGAGCGCAGCAGCCTGCGGATTATTCAGCCAAGGGCGCACCCGAAAATCCAAAATGAACAGCGCCAGTGTATGCGGCCGTTTTTGAAAAAGGGAAACGCCCTTTGTGGCTTTCTGGATTGCGGCAGGCGATGGTGACAACGTAGACAACATCCCATACTGTGTCAGTGCTGCTCTGCATCACAACTGTGTAACCTTGCTCTTCGAGTAAGCGTTCAATGCACATTGGCGTTGGCCGCCACCAGTCGCCGAATGAGCCTTCGATGTAATGCACTTGCTGCAAGAACGGTGTGACGAGGATGACTGTGTCATTGCTCAGCGCGCAGATGTTGGCGATGGCCTTGCGGATGTCAAATACATGTTCCAGCGTGGTGTGGTTGAAGGCCACCTGGTAGCGTCTGGCAAGTTCCTCCGGCAGGTCGGCTTCAAGGTCGATGAACACTTCACCCGGGGTACCGGTCACGCCGCTTTCTCCACGGTAATTGGAGACGGCATAGGATGCCGCAGCGGCAAAATAGTCACGGTAGTGGCCGCCGGTTTTATCCTCATCGCGCCAGCCGCTGACGTTGATCACCGCACCATTGAATAGCGGGGCGAATTTGCGTAATTCGGCATTCGACCAGTTGCGTGGCCGGACTTCATCGCGGGCGGCGCGTTTCATGGCGTTGGCTGAAGCGCGGTGAACACCCTGCACGCAGCGGCGGACGAGCCTGCCGATGAGCGGCATGCGTATCAACCCGGTCAGGAGCGTTTCCAGGATTTTCATGGGGCATTCCCTTGGAGGACAAAATTTGGCTTGTGCGGGATGGTACGTCAGGCTTGGTAATACCCATCGCTATAATCGCGAAGTTGTAAAGCAGTTGTTTGTGTTGTGTGACCGGCATTGTAAAGGCTGTTTGTTGATCCTCTGGCTTGTTACCCGGGTTTATCCCGCTTTCTCTGAGCATACTTACCTTGCACCTCAATCTACGTGAATCCCTGCTTTATCTGGCAACACGGTTGATTGCGTGCGGCGACCGCCGGCGGCGGACAATGGCGGACTATCGGCCGGAAAATGTGCGGCGCATATTGCTGGTTTCTTCCACGGCGCTTGGCGATACGGTGTTGTCCACGGCGGCAATGATTGCCGTACGGCAGCGCTTTCCCACTGTGTATATCACTGCGCTGATCCACCGCGACTATGTGCCCTTGTTTCGGCACGCAGATTTCCTTGATGGGATCATCCTTTACCATGGTGGCTGGCGGCGTTTTTTCAGCACCGTGTGTGCTTTACGCCGCAGTCGTCCTGATATGGCGATGATTCTGCACGG
>JBAQUE010000153.1:0-3093 GCA_049297315.1 Rugosibacter sp. | reverse complement strand
TGGTGTCTATGTGTTTGTAGCGGGCCATGGGATCAGTTCCAAACGGGATGCCCTTATGACACTTGATATCCCGTTTGGTTCACAGCAGAATGCCGTCATGAAGATACTTTTTCTACACCCTCGTTAGGCGTCTGACATATGCGACCCGCCGTCGAATTTGAGCAACGAGATTCCGAATTGCTTCTCCGCTATTCGCCCCGAGAAGATGACGATTCCTGGGTACATGGCAAATTCGAACGCGGCGATGATCTCGTAATCAAGGGAACCTTTCATCTTCGCCAAGTGCATCTCATCGCCAACGAATCGCCGGATGCCCCTGACGACGATGCTGATTTTGTTGAATTGGAGCCCCTGCGATTTAGGGTGGCAGTCTTAGAGGGAGAGTACTTTTCCTTCGATCCCGAAGTTCTGCCCATCGGTTACCCCTTGCTCATTCACCACCAGGCGCCGATTACATGGAAGTGGTTCACTGCGGAGAAGCGTACTTCGATCTTTCGGTTGCTGGCTGAAATCAGGCCCAAACGAGTTGTCATCGGCGGGGATGAACCAGACGCTATCCCAGTGGCTGAGTTTCAGAAGCTCATCTCAAACTTTCCGACCAGCCATGAGTTAAAGCGGTATGTGCTCGCGAGAATTAGCGCGGTCGTTCGAGAGTATTCCGATACACAGGTCGATGCAGAACGGCTTTACCGCGGCTATGTTGGCAAGCGACTGAACAGGCGAACTCAAGTCATCTTCGGCCTCTTCCGCGAAGAAGAGGAACGCAAATACCGTTATCTTCTTGAACGCTTGTCCACCATGCTGGCGACCGAGGACAGCTATCCAGAGTCCACGTGGCAGGCCGAGATTTTGCAAATCATCCTCCTGCTGAACCCAAGATATATCAAGGCGGTAGAGCGCGCACCTGTTCGGGACACCGTTCGGGGAGTTAACCGTGAAATCGACATCCTGTTGATTGATGCATCGGGCAACGTGGATGTGATCGAAATTAAGAAGCCATTCGACAAATGCATCGTTACAGAAGGTCAATACAGGAACAACCACATACCACTACGCGAGCTTTCTGGCTCTGTGATGCAAATTGAAAAGTACCTGTATTACTTGAATCGCTGGGGTGCCGATGGGGAAGCCGAGCTGACGAGGAAATACGAATCCGAACTGCCCGAAGGCTTTTCAATCAAGATAACCAACCCGGCTGGAATTATCATCATGGGAAGGGACAACAATCTTACCGATGCGCAGCGCCGAGACTTTGAGGTGGTGAAAAGAAAGTACAAGAACATTGCCGATATCATTACCTACGATGATCTGCTTCGCAGACTTGAGTTTGTCCTTAAGCACTTTGGCTCCGACGCCTAATCGGGTAAGGACCGGCTTCTAACCGGCCCTCCCCACACCACCCACCATGCGGGTCCGCAGTGGGCGGTTCAACGAGTTGACGCGCTCGACTAAGACGAATAACCCTGCGCCTTGCACCATAACGTCTTGATGCTCAGCAGCCCTTTGGCCGTGAGCCAGTCATTGCTCAACGCTTGCTGCATCGCCGGAGTACGTGCCATGTGCCAGTAACTCTTGCTGCTGACGCCATGCTGGATCGCTGTCTTCAGGCTCACGCCCAACGCCAGCAGGTGCTTGATCTTCGTGCGCGGCCAGCGCCATTGTTTCCAATAGCCCATTCGGATACGCCGTCTAATCCACTCATCCAGTTCCGGGATCGACCGGTAGTACTCGCTGATGCCAAAGTACCCCATCCAACCCCGCACGTACTGTCCCAGCTTGTGCAGCCGGAACTCCATTGATATCCACCGCCATGGCGTAGCCGTCCTTCACATGCCGTTGTACCTGTTTGATGGCTTGGTGTGCATTGCGGCCCGGTCGAAAGCCGAAGCTCGATGCCGAGAAGCCCGGATCGAAGATCGGCGTGAGCACTTGGGCGATGGCCTGCTGGATGACCCGATCCATGATGGTCGGGATGCCCAGCAGCCGCTTGCTGCCGTCTTCCTTGGGTATTTCGACCCGGCGGACGGCACTGGGGCGGTATCGCCCGGTTTCGAGTTGGCCCCGGATGTCTCCCCAGTGCGCCCGCAGGTACCGGTGGGCGTCGTCGTCCTGTGCCGACTCGCCTCGACCCTCTCGGCCTTATATGCAGTTTCTGTTCGTCGCCTCGCGCGTTTGCTCTCCGGCTTCCTCCAGACACGCCCTCGCGAACTTGCCCTTGCCTTCGGCTAGTGGTTATCATTGACTCATCATGAATCCATGTCGGTACTCCCACAGGGGACTTCCACCCCATAACATCGCGCCCATGCTGGGCGCACACACTGCGCTCCAAGGGACGCTGCGCGATAAAGCCGCGCAGCGCCCCTGAGCTTGGACGTTGGGCCCCAGCCTAGCCATGGGTTGGCGCGTAGGTGTAAGATTTGCCTTACTAACCTTGCCCTTGGAGTTCATATGTCGACCTCACTGGAAACTGTGGAAGCTCAGGCATTTCAGCTTAGCCCGGAAGAGCGGGCGAAACTTGCAGACCGACTGATTGCTAGTCTGTTCGATGATCAACAAATTGAGGAAGAATGGGCTGCTGAGGTCGAACGGCGTATTGAAGAAATTGAAAGCGGTCGCGCCCAACTCATTCCTGCTGCCACTGCTATCGCACGTGCTCGCGCTGCCATAAATGATCCCCTCCGTTAGCGAAGAAGCTGACCTAGAACTAACAGAGGCAACGGTCTATTACGCGCGAAAAGCAAGTCCAGCACTTGCGCTGGCATTTGTTGCCGAGTTTGAACGCGCCCTTGAGCTCCTTTGTTTGCACCCACATCTCGCCGCAGTGTGGCACAAAGGTCGGCGCCGTTTTCCTATAAGGCGTTTCCCATTTAGCATTGTCTATTACGTCAAGGGCGAAGAGCTGCGCGTTATTGCACTTACACATCATCGCCGCAGGCCAATTTATTGGGCTCGCCGAAAGTAAGCGCGGAACGTGACGTTGTCGCCCAATCGGGTAAGGACCGGCTTCTAACCGGCCCTCCCCACACCACCCACCATGCGGGTCCGCAGTGGGCGGTTCAACGAGTTGACGCGCTCGACTAAGACGAATAACCC
>JBAQUE010000152.1:0-6056 GCA_049297315.1 Rugosibacter sp. | reverse complement strand
CCGCTGCGGATCTTCGAAAGAAAGCGTGACTTTGCCTTCGAAAGCCTGCCCGCGATCAGCCCGCCGGGCGGCATCCTTCGCTCGGGCGAAGAAGTCTTCGACATCATCAGTGCGAATAACAACTTTGGTCATGATTTCCTGCCTCCTGCATTTCTAACAATCTCCAGCCATTCCTGCTGAAACCGTTCTTGTGTCGCCTCGAAACTTTCAAACCCAATCGACTCAACTCTGCCCATGAAGTGGCGGTGATGGTAGCCGTGCGCGTTGTCGAAGCCGAGAACCCGCCCGTTGTCTCCGCGATAAATGGCGTGGTTGATATACGCCAGGTTGTATCGCGTGACGACGGTTTTTCCCTGACTTTTGTAGCCCCATACCTCGTACCTCAACAACCCGCCGCCCGACTTTGCCTTGAGTTCGAAGCGCTCTTGTTCGAGCAGGATTTCCTTGGGTACCTTGGCCATTGGAGTCAATATTCAGATGTGCAGTATGGTAGCACACCTGTAAAAGAGTCGTCGGCCGGATTCTCTCTGTGGGGGCACATAATCCATATTCAGTTTCGAGCAATCATCGCCACGGCCCAAAGTCTCGATCGACGGTATCCAGCAGTTTCATGAAATTCCGTTTGGCTTGAACTGCAATCGCAGCCCGGCCAAATAGTCGCCAAAAGTACGCAGCCTGTTCTGTGCCTTCATCAGGTCACCAATCCTACGGACCAGTCGCACGCCTTCCTCGTAGGCCGAGTTCTTGGTCTCGTCGACGATGGCCGCAGGGTGTAATTGGGCGTCGAGGCCTTGGGCTTCCAACGGCTAGTGATTGCGGCCTCCTTGGTAATCGTCCAATCAAGCCAGGCCAGCGCACGCTCGCGCTGCACCGACCAGATCCCGAGTATGTCGGCAACCGTGTGCAGTTTCTTGTAGGCTCCAAACTGGGGCGCTCCTCGAACTGAATCCAGATGAGTGGCAGCGCCTCATCGTTGCGCTTGCGCTTGAGATAGGCGGCCACCAGAAAATCCCGCAGGTCGTCGTGCGGTCGATCCGGAAAAGCTTTCAGCCCGCATTCGGCCCAACCCAGCGCTTCGTCGTGACGTTTCGCCTTGGCCAGGATTTCGCGATGCCAAGATAGCGATAACTGAATGCAGAAACGCGGATAGCGCTTCAGGAAATAATTTCGAAAGTAGCGCTTGAGCCAGGTTCCACGCAAATGAAAATTCACTACGCGGTCCCGGTTGTATCAGCGTTTTCTGCCGACACAACCGGGGTAACTGGCGTCCCCAGGGGGATTCGAACCCCCGTACTCACCGTGAAAGGGTGATGTCCTAGGCCTCTAGACGATAGGGACTTATCGTTGGTGGAGATACGCGGGATCGAACCGCGGACCTCTTGCATGCCATGCAAGCGCTCTCCCAGCTGAGCTATACCCCCACAAGAGAGCGCGGATTATAGGGATACTGGTGGAGCATGTAAAGACTTCGGGCAAGTTTTCGGCAAAGTTCTTACAACAGCTTGCCCGGATTCATCAGACCCTGTGGATCCAGTGCATCTTTCACGGCGCGCATGATACTCATTTCCGTTGGATTTTTGTAGTGCAACACTTCATCGCGTTTCAATTGCCCCAGGCCGTGCTCGGCAGAAATGGAGCCGCCCAGCGCGTGTACCAGGTCATGCACGATGCGATTGACCATCGGCGTTTGCGCGATGAATTCGCCATTGGATTGCGCATCTGTTTTAGAAAGGTTGTAGTGCAGGTTGCCATCGCCGAGATGCCCGAAACAGACGATGCGCAAGTCAGGAAACTCGGCCCGCAAGGCAACCCCAGCGCGCTGGATGAATTCCGGAATATGCGAGACGGGTACGGCGATGTCGTGCTTGATGGAAATGCCTTCGCTGCGCTGCGCTGCGGAAATGTTTTCGCGCAAGGCCCATAAGGCACGGCTTTGCGTTTCGCCCTTGGCCACGGCGGCATCGATGACCAATTCATGTTCAAACGCCTGGTGCAGGGCATGCTCAAGTACGCTGGCAAGGTCATGCTGTGCGCCGGACAGTTCAATCAGCACCTGCCAGCCGTGCCTGCCCGGCAACGGGTCGCGCGCCTGCGGCATGTGCTGCAAAACCAGATCCAGCGCTGCCCGGTCGACCAGTTCAAACGCGGTAACGGCATCCCCGGTGGCATCGCGCAAATCGCCCAGCAGGCGCACGGCGGCCAGCGGGTCGCGCACGGCGGCCCAGGCGGTGGCCACGCTGCGCGGACGGGGAAACAGCTTGAGCGTGGCCGCGGTGATCAGGCCCAACGTGCCTTCGGCGCCGATGAACAGCTGCTTGAGGTCGTAACCCGTGTTGTCCTTGCGCAGCGCGCGCAGGCCATGCCAGATACTGCCATCGGCGAGCACGACTTCGAGGCCCAGCGTCAGCTCGCGCGCATTGCCATAGCGCAGCACCTGTACACCGCCGGCATTGGTCGACAGGTTGCCGCCTATCGTCGCGCTGCCTTCGGCTGCCAGTGACAGCGGGAACAGGCGATTGACCGCCGCAGCGGCTTGCTGCACTTCATGCAGGGTGCAGCCGGCTTCGACGGTGATCGCGTTGTTGTCTGCATCAACCGCGCGGATGCGGTTCAGCCGCCGCAGGCTGACCAGCACTTCGCCGCCGATCGGCGTGGCACCGCCGCACAAGCCGGTGTTGCCGCCTTGCGGCACAACAGGCACACCAGCGGCGGCGCAGGCGCTCACCACGGCGGCCACGGCTTCGGTATCAACCGGCATAACAACGCACAGTGGCTGGCCGATATAGCGGCCGCGCCAGTCGGTACAGAACGGGGCCAGTGCTGCCGCGTCAGTGTATAAAAAGTCGGCGCTGGCGATACGGCGTAATTCAGCTAATAGCGCGGCTGCTCGGTCGCCCGATGTGCTCATTGCAAGGTCGCATACAGGTCGTGCACATCGCAGTCGTTCACCGTGACTTCGGCGAATTCGCCGACAGTCAGGTCATGGCCGTCGGTCACATACACCAGGCCGTCAATATCCGGCGCATCGCCGGCGGAACGCGCGATGGCACCTTCTTCGTCAATTTCGTCAACCAGCACCGTGATGCGGCGGCCGATTTTGCGTTCCAGCCGCTGCGTGGAAATGTCTTCCTGGTGCTGCATCAAAATCGCCTTGCGTTGTTCGCGGATTTCTTCGGGCAAGGCGCCCGGCAGCGCATTCGCGCTGGCGCCCTCGACCGGCGAATAGGCGAACGCGCCAACGCGGTCGAGCTGCGCTTCGTCGAGAAAATCGAGCAGCTCGTTGAACTCGGCCTCGGTCTCGCCGGGGAAGCCGGTGATGAATGTGCTGCGCAGGGTCAGGTCGGGCACCATCTTGCGCCAGGCGGCGATGCGCTCCAGCACTTTTTCTGCCGAGGCCGGACGCTTCATCAGTTTGAGGATGCGCGGGCTGGCGTGCTGGAACGGGATGTCCAGATAGGGCAGGATTTTGCCCTCGGCCATCAGCGGCATCAGGTCATCCACATGCGGATACGGATACACATAATGCAGGCGTATCCACATGCCCAGTTCGCCGAGTTGCGCGCACAAGTCGTACAGCTTGGTCTTGACCGGCTTGCCGCCCCAGAAACCCGTGCGGTATTTGACATCCACCCCGTACGCGCTGGTGTCCTGCGAAATCACCAGCAGCTCGCGCACGCCGGCATTGGCGAGGACTTCGGCTTCGCGCAGCACGTCGCCTATCGGCCGCGACACCAGGTCGCCGCGCATGGATGGGATGATGCAGAAGCTGCACCGATGGTTGCAGCCTTCGGAAATTTTCAGGTAGGCGTAATGGTCAGGCGTCAGGCGTATGCCCTGCGGCGGCACCAGATCGACAAACGAGTCGTGCAGCGGCGGCAGGTGTTCATGCACGGCCTCCATCACTTCCTGCGTGGCATGCGGCCCGGTCACCGCGAGCACCTTGGGGTGTACGCTGCGCACGAGATCATTTCCCGCCACGTTTTTTTTGGCGCCCAGGCAACCGGTGACGATGACCTTGCCATTTTCGGCCAGCGCCTCGCCTATGGTGTCGAGCGATTCCTCGACAGCGGCATCAATGAAGCCGCAGGTATTGACCACGACGAGATCGGCGCCCTGATAGCTGGGCGAGATGGCATAGCCTTCGGCGCGCAGGCGGGTGAGTATCTGCTCTGCATCGGCAGAGGCTTTCGGGCAGCCGAGGGATACTACACCTATACTTTTTGGTTTGGACATGAAATACTACTCGAATGACAATAGGTAAAGTATACAGCTACCTTCGGTTCTCCGATCCGAAACAAGCAGCCGGCAGTAGTGCGGAGCGGCAGATGCAGTACGCCCAGCGATGGGCGGCTGAACGAGGCTTGGTGCTGGACACCAGTTTGTCACTGCGAGATGAGGGGCTGTCTGCCTATCATCAGAAGCACATCAAGCAGGGGGCATTAGGCGCTTTTCTGCTCGCTGTTGACGACGGGAAAATTCATTCAGGCTCTGTATTGATCGTCGAGGGACTTGATCGCCTTTCCCGTGCCGAGCCTATCCAAGCTCAAGCTCAACTCGCACAGATCGTTAATGCTGGCATCACCGTTGTCACGGCAAGCGATGGTAAGGAGTACAACCGCGAGCGGCTAAAAGCCAATCCAATGGACTTGGTATATAGCCTGTTGGTAATGATTCGCGCTCACGAAGAATCGGATACCAAGAGCAAACGAGTAATGGCTGCGGTTAGAAGGCAATGCGAAGGTTGGCTTGCCGGCACCTTCCGCGGAATCATACGCAATGGGAAAGATCCCCAGTGGGTTCGGTGGAATGGATCAGCATTTGAGTTTGTACCGGAGCGAGCCGAAGCAGTAAAGCTGGCAATTGAACTTTTTAGGGGTGGGTATGGGGGTGAGCGGATCGTCCGTGAGTTGCACAACCGTGGACTACAGTTGTTCAACACTGGATCCACAACACCGTCGCTATATAAGCTACTAAAACGCCCTGATTTGGTCGGCGTGAAAGTTCTTGAGGTAGGTGGCGAGGGGTACAGCCTGCCTGGCTATTACCCTTCCCTTATCTCAGAGAACGATTTTGCCGAGCTTCAGGCAATGAACCTAAAACGCTTCCGCCGCAAAGGTAAAGGAGAAATCCCGGGGGTTGTTACCGGGCTAGCGCTTTTCTACTGCGGGTATTGCGGTTCGGCGGTCATTGGACAAAACATCATGAACCGCAACCGAAAACCTGATGGAACACTTCAGGACGGACACCGTCGACTCATGTGCTGTGGCTACAACAGCGGGCCTGGATGTGTAGTTGGTGGCAGTTGCAGTGTAGTGCCAATTGAGAAAGCGATTCTCACCTACTGCTCAGACCAGTTCAATCTATCTGCTCTAATGGACGGAGGTGATCAAGCCCATGCCTTACGCGCCAAGATCGCTGAAATCAAGAACAAGATCATCGAAATGGAGATGCAACTTGAACGAGTAACCAATGCTCTGATTGCCGCGGATGGAGAATCCACCCCCATTGCCTTTGTCCGTAAAGCAAGAGAGTTGGAAACAAAAATATCCGAAGCAAAAGCCCAAGAAAGTGCAACCGACGTCGAGCTAATGCGTATGAGCAACCGACGTACCCCAGCACTAGCAGAAGCATGGGCTGAGGTAGTGAACGGAACTCTTGCCCTCGACTACGATGCCAGAATGCGAGCTCGTCAACTGGTGGCAGACACATTCGAACGTATCGTCCTCTACCATCGTGGTATGACACCAAGTGAATCTGACGGAAAATCAATAGATCTATTGCTAATCGCCAAGAGCGGACGCCCTCGCCTGCTTCGTATTGATCGGCGATCAGGTGCATGGCGTGCCGGGGAAGAGGTTATGTCGGAGTCGGAACTTCCCCATACCCAATTGCTTGAGCTGGCCTGATTTGGAATCTTTATAGATTTCCTTCCAAGACCCGACGCTGACGTTCCAGATAAACATCCTGGTCGATCAGGCCGCTTTCCTTGAGTCGCTTCAAGTCTCGCAGTTGATCTTCCGTGCCTTTGGAACTCGCAGATGCAGACATGGTTGCGA
>JBAQUE010000151.1:0-1644 GCA_049297315.1 Rugosibacter sp. | reverse complement strand
GTCCACCGGGTTTGGGATCAATTGTTTGGGCTTAATTGATGGGCATGTTAATTTCATGAAAAGTTTGGAATGTAATCAAAAAGGGGGAAGTTATGAAACAACGCAAGGGAATAATCAAACCATATGTGGGCGCGGCCGTTGTATTGCTGGCCGCCTCATTGCAGCAAAATGCGATGGCGCTGCCAGCCATCAAGATCGGTGATGTGGAATTCGGCACGATTAGCGGTTTTATCCGCGAGCATGCGTCATGGAACCTGTATGACCATCCGGATCTGGATCTTGCAAACCCAGGTAAAACAATAGAAGGCGGCGGCGAGCTGTCAATGCTGCGCTCGACTGTTGAAATGCAGTATGTCAGCGGCAAAAACCTGTTGCCCTACGACATGCAACTGACCCTGGTGGGACGCTTGGTCAAGGAATCCCGCACCACCTATCTGAAGCGGCTGGATGCCAGTCCTGCTCAAGTTGGCGACTTGATGGATAATTACAACAGCAATCGCGAAGGTATTCGCGAGGCCTATCTGGATATCCCGTTTTCAGATCGAGTGAGGCTGCGCTTTGGTAAACAACAGGTCGTGTGGGGCGAGACCGACCTGCTGCAGGCGCTGGACCTCGTGAATCCGCGTGATTTGAGCTGGCGCTCGTTGTTCGAGCCGGAAGATGAAGAATGGCGTAAGCCCCTGATCATGGCTAATCTGATCATTGATGTGCCGGAAGCCAATGGCTCCTTGCAACTACTCTACCGTCCAGGCTGGGATCGTGACAGCCAGATGGGCAATACGCTGGATTTGTTTGGCGGACGTTGGGCAGCTCAGGGCAGCAAAGGCGTCAATACGTTGGCTATGCTTCCATACAACTATCACCACTCAGAGGGTAATACTGATGATGCATCCTATGGTGGCCGCTGGACAGGGGTTGCGGGCGACTTGGGCTATTCGCTGGCTTATTATCACACGCTGAGCGACAACCCGGTGCTCAACGTCAGTGCACCAGCATTGGGTATTACCCCCTACAAGGGGGCGATTGGCTCGAACGCTACGGACTTCAGCACACTTGGTGCTCCATTGCCGCCGGGCTTCGCTTTTGGCGAATTCATCCTGCCGCAAATTGACATTATCGGCGGATCGCTGAACTATCCGCTCACAGGCATTGACATGGTGCTACGCAGCGAATTGGCTGTTACCCTGGACAAGCCTTATAACGCGGAAAGTGTTGCCGGTGCTGCTTTACCCACCATCAAGGAAAAAACGACAGCCAAGCTAATGATTGGTTTCGACAAACCCTGGCGCGGTGGCAAGGCGATTTTTGGCACATCGGCTTCACCGTTCTGGACGGTGCAGATATTCGACAGCTGGATTCCCGGGTTCAAGGTGGAAGACAAGCTGCTGGACATCGGTTCATCACACCTGAAAGAGCATTCGGTGATTGCGGTGACTACCTTCAACTTGAACTATAACAATGACACGGTGAATCCAGGTGTCGCCTTGGCCATGGACACCAGCAACGGCGGCGGCGTGGTGATTCCCTCGGTCAATATTCTGTACGGCGACCACTGGCGGCTGCGCCTGGACGCGGCGCTGTTCTTCAAGGCGCAGGATGGGTGCAGCACGGATCCGATGACGGGCGCTGGGGCCAACTGCACGC
>JBAQUE010000150.1:0-7663 GCA_049297315.1 Rugosibacter sp. | reverse complement strand
GCGTGCAGTTGGCCCCAGCGCCCGTCATCGGATCCGTGCTGCACCCATCCTGCGCCTTGAAGAACAGCGCCGCGTCCAGGCGCAGCCGCCAGTGGTCGCCGTACAGAATATTGACCGAGGGAATCACTACGCCGCCGCCATAGCTGGTGTCCACGGCCAGGGCAATGTTCGGCTGCACCTGATTGGTCTTGTAACTCAGGCCCAGCGTCGTGACTGCGATCACCGAATGCTCTTTCAGATGCGATGAACCGATGTCCAGCAGCTTGTCTTCCACCTTGAAGCCGGGAATCCAGCTGTCGAATAGCTGCACAGTCCAGAAGGATGCGGAGTCCGTCCCCAACAGATCCATCAGCGGAACCTGCTTATCGAAGCCGACCATGAACTTGATGGTATTTTTTTCCATGATGGTCGGCAAGGCAGCGCCGGCCGCAGCACTTTCCGCGTTATAGGGCTTGTCCAGCGTGGCGGCAAGTTCGCCGCGGAACACCAGATCCAGCGATTGGACATAGGCATTCAGCGATCCGCCCACGATGTCAATTTGCGGCAGGATGAGTTCGCCGAAAGCGAGGCCCGGCGGTAACGGAGCGCCCACAGTGCTGAAGTCTGTCGCTCTTGAGCCAATCGCCCCCTTGTAGGGGGTAATACCCAATGCTGGTGCGCTGACGTTGAGCACCGGGTTGTCGCTCAACGTGTGATAATAAGCCAGCGAATAGCCAATGTTGTCTTCGCCGAATACGCCTGTCCAGCGGCCACCATACGATGCATCATCGGTATTGCCTTCCGCGTGATGATAGTTGTATGGAATAAGCGCAAAGTTGTTGACGCCCTTGCTGCCTTGCGCCGCCCAGCGTCCGCCGAACCCGTCCAGCGTATTGCCCATCTGGCTATCGCGATCCCAGCCCGGACGATACAACAGCTGTAACGAGCCTTTTGCCTCAGGTACCGCGATATTCAAATTGGCCATGATCAATGGTTTGCGCCATTCTTCATCTTCCGGCTCGAAAATCGAGCGCCAGCTCAAATCACGCGGATTCACGAGGTCCAGCGCCTGCAGCAGGTCGGTCTCGCCCCACACGACTTGTTGCTTGCCGAAGCGGAATTTGACCCGCTCCGATAAAGGAATGTCCAGATACGCTTCACGAATGGCTTCGCGGTTGCTATTGTAGTTATCCATCAGGTCGCCTATCTGGAGCGGGTTAGCGTCTAGCCGCTTCAAGTAGGTGGTGCGGGATTCCTTGACCAAGCGCCCCACCACCGTCAGCTTGGAATCGTAAGGCAAATTGGTATTGACGTATTCCAATTTCAGCGTCGAGCGCAGCATCGAAAGCTCGCCCTGCCCTTCCATTGTCTGGGTTCCAGTAAATGGATTTGCCAGATCCGGATGATCATAAAGGTTCCACGACGCATGAACCCGTGCATAACCCGTGATCGTACCAACATCCACATCGCCGATCTTGATGGGTGGCAACGCCAGTGCGTTTTGCTGCAATGAAGCGGCCAACAACACGGCAGCCACTCCTACATAGGGTTTGATGCTTGATTTACGTTGCTTCATATACTCCCCCTGAATATTAAAATTTATAATTTATAGTTTATTCACTTCATGCTATTGGAGAGGTTTATATACCCTCCCCAAAAATAAGATCAACTTTTAGTGCTTATTCCACGGCGCATTCCAGCCTGGGGGGCCGAAGCGTTTTGTCAGCCCCGGGATGGAAAACTTCTCTGAGTCAGCCAGTGCTTCAGGTGCCCAGTCGGCAGGGTTGGCGCGCGCCTCATTCTGCCGGTGGTATAGCGAATGCACATAGGTGCTGTGCATGCGCTGCAAGTCGGTTATCCAGACAAAATTACTGCCTGATCCCGGCTCGCCATCCGCCATGAGTGTGGGTGAATACACCATGGGGAAGAACTTCCACAGCTGGCCTTTTTTGTCATACAGGTCACACATCAGCATGCCATTGGCCTGGATATCGAAATAGAAGCGCTTGCGGCTGTAGGGGTGGGCATCAGGCGGGGTGCCGTCAATGACGAAGACCTCACGCGGCTCCCAGTTCTCGTTAATCGGATTCCAGAAAGGCGCTTCCTTGATATTCAGGTAGTTCTCAATCGTCGTTCCTGGCGCGCCGGGAGCCGTGCCATGAACCAGCGCGAGAACCCATTGCTTGCCGATGAACTTGTATTTCGGATACCAGGTCGGGAAGGCATCGATACAAGCGCTATCGTCATTGACCAAGTCCGTACCAGGGATCGGGTCCATCCAGGTACCCCCCGACATGCGCCGCACACGCCGGATCGACTTGATGTAAGCCCAGGAGTCATCCAGCCGCCCATCGTCATAGCGCTGGATATAGGCGCCCGTGCCAGCAACGTCTTGCGGCGCCAAATTGAAAATCAATATCTTGCGGAAGATGTTGCCATCGCCAAGGAACTTGGGGGCGACCGGCTCAACACCATAGCGATGGGTCAGCTTGAGCTGGGAGTTCACCAGGTCAAACGTGCGCTCCACCCCCTTGGTGCCGTCAATCGCGTACACCCGGGTACTGACCTGAAGAACGTCAACCAACTGCAGGGCGCTATAGAACTGGTTCCAGATGGCCTTTTCCGCCACGTCAGGATCCTTGTCGGACAAATTCGGGAAAGGGATCCCCGCTACATAGCCAGAAATCCTGCGTGTTGCACGGTCATATTTCACGCTGCCACTGTACTTATCAGTTGCGGCAATCAACGATGGGGGCTGGATAACCGGCTTGGTGGGCGCCAGCTTCAGCGTCAGCCCCAGTTCGATCATCTTGCGCATTGAAGGTGGGATCATGGAACCCAGGTTATGACCATCAAATGTCTGCTTATCGACAGAAGCCAGATTTGCCTTTGTAACAATATAACCTGTCGGCACTTCTTCTGCCTTCACCATACCTGCCAAACCCAAGCCAAGGCTGGCAAACAAAGCCCCCAAACGGAGACATTTCACTGACTTCCTTGCTTTTAACATTTGGAACACTCCCCTTTAAAATTTTATAGTTTTATATCGCCATGGATGTCATCTGTACAACATCACCCTATTCACAAATACCCTAGAGGCTGGCGAACGTTACATTACTACACAAATTTATGTCAAGCATAAAATTTACTGGGTTCCGCACGGTCTCGGGCATCGGTTATTCAACGCCAAACCCCCACCCATGGCGGGATACACCGCGATGGCTTACTCTCACCGTCTCGCCAACGCCGACTTTTATATGATCGTGTGATTATGATTACTTTACCCACCCTGTTTTTATCGCATGGCTCACCGATGATGTCCATTGAGCCAGGAAACACTGGTTTAGCCTGGGCGCGGCTGGCGGCTGAATTGCCGCGTCCACGTGCGATCCTGGCGGTTTCGGCGCACTGGACGACACGCGCGCCTGCCGTCAGTGCCGCCGCGCAGCCGGAAACTATCCATGATTTTTATGGCTTTCCTGCACCGCTGTATGCGGTCCAATATCAGCCGCCCGGCGCGCCGACGCTAGCGGAAAAAATTCGCCAGTTGATCCCGGGGATCGCTATTGATCCGGCGCGCGGGCTGGACCATGGGGCGTGGGTGCCACTGCGCTGCATGTATCCGGCGGCGGATATTCCGGTGACGCAATTCGCCGTGCTGCCGGAGGCGACGCCCGAGGCGCATTACCGGCTGGGCCAGCGCTTGCGTGAATTGAGTGGTGAGGGCGTGCTGATCCTGGCTTCCGGTTCGCTGACGCACAACCTGCGCGACATGCGGATGGATGCGGCGGATGATGTGGTCGCGCCTTATGTCACCGAGTTTTCAGGATGGATTACCGATGCGCTTCGCCGCCATGACCTGCCGGCCTTGTTCGACTACCGGCGGCAAGCGCCGCATGCGGTGCGTGCGCATCCAACCGATGAACATCTGCTGCCGCTGTTTATCGCGCTCGGTGCGGCGACTGAGCAGGCAAAATTCAGCGTCCCCTACCACGCCACCATGCTGGGAGCATTATCCATGGATGCTTATATGTTCAGCCCGCCATAGCTTATCGTTATGGCGCTGGCATCGCGCGCCGATCGAGCAGCGCCAGCCAGCCGCGGATCACGCGATACAGCACCCACAGGCCGGTCGCCACAATCGCCAGAACCGCGGCGGGAATGCCGATAAAGGTGATGAACAGCAGCCCCGCAATCAATAGCCACAGCGCGGCAAACCAGAAGCTGCGCAACTGCCAGCGCCAGTGCGTTTCCAGCCATGAGCCGTTCACCTGCCCGCGTGTCACGTAGTTGATGATAATGGCGATGATCGACGGCCAGCCGAACACAAACGCGCCGACCACCGTGGCCGAGCTCAAAATACCCGAAACGGCGGACAGCATGTGCAGGCCATACATCACATGGCACCAGGCGCGCGCGCCTTCCAGATCATGGTTTGCTGGTAGCACTTCGATTTCGTCGCTCATAGCCCTATCTCCTGCCAAAGTTGATCAACCCGCTGCTTGACTGCCGCATCCATCACGATAGGCCGCCCCCATTCGCGCGTGGTTTCGCCCGGCCATTTGTTGGTCGCGTCGATGCCCATCTTGCTGCCCAGGCCAACCGTCGGCGAGGCGAAGTCGAGGTAATCAATCGGCGTGTTTTCGGCAATCAGCGTGTCACGCGCGGCATCCACGCGCGTGGTCAGCGCCCAGATGACTTCTTTCCAGTCGCGCACATCGATGTCGTCATCGGTGACGATGATGAATTTGGTGTACATGAACTGGCGCAGAAAGCTCCAGATGCCGAACATCACCCGCTTGGCATGTCCCGGATACTGCTTCTTGATCGACACCACGGCCAGCCGATACGAGCAGCCTTCAGGCGGCAAATAAAAATCGATGATTTCCGGATACTGTTTTTGCAGCAGTGGCACGAACACTTCATTCAACGCCAGGCCCAACATCGCCGGCTCATCCGGCGGCTTGCCGGTGTAGGTGGAATGATAGATCGGATCACGCCGCATCGTCATGCGTTCTAGCGTGAACACCGGGAATTCCGCCTGCTCGTTGTAATACCCGGTGTGGTCGCCATATGGGCCTTCGAGCGCCGTCTCGCCTGGATGTATCACCCCTTCGAGCACGATCTCGGCCCGCGCAGGCGCTTGCAAATCCGAGCCAATGCATTTCACCAGTTCCGTTTTACTGCCGCGCAACAAGCCGGCGAATTGATATTCGGACAAGCTGTCCGGCACCGGCGTCACCGCACTCAGCATCGTCGCCGGGTCGCAGCCCAGCACCACGGCCACCGGAAACGGCTCACCCGGATGCGCCGCGCAATGCGCCTGATAATCGAGCGCGCCACCGCGATGCGCCAGCCAACGCATGATTACCTTGTTCGACGCAATCACTTGCTGGCGATAAATGCCCAGATTCTGCCGCGTGCGCGATTGCGGCAAACCCTGCGGCCCGCGCGTCACAGTCAGTCCCCAGGTAATCAGCGGCGCGGCATCGCCCGGCCAGCAAGTCTGGATCGGCAAGCGCGACAGGTCGACATCCTTGCCTTCCCAGACAATCTCCTGACACGGCGCGGACGAGACCACTTTGGGCGCCATGTTCAATACCTGCTTCAACAGCGGCAGCTTGTCCCACGCATCCTTGAAACCTTTGGGCGGTTCCGGCTCTTTCAGGTAAGCCAGCAGTTTGCCCACTTCGCGCAGCGCGGGTTGCCAGTCATCTGTGTTTTCCACACCCATGCCCAATGCAACGCGCTGCGGCGTGCCAAACAGATTCGCCAGCACCGGCGCCGCATGCCCTGTCGGATTTTCAAACAGCAGCGCCGGGCCGCTGGCGCGCAGCACGCGGTCGGCAATCCCGGTCATTTCCAGCGCGGGATCGACCGCGACGGCGATGCGTTTCAATTCGCCGACGGCTTCGAGTTGGCGCATGAAGTCGCGCAGGTCGTGATACCTCATGGATACCTCATTCTTGTCGCTTCATCCCGGTTCATGGTGCGGGCAAAGCGCCGCAGTGGCATTCTAACTGGCAGAATAGCCGGCTTCACCGCAATGGACTGATTGCCATGCCCCCTGCTTCATCTTCTGCTGATACTTCTTCCCATTGGTTCACTGCCGCGCTCGACGAATCGCTGGCGCGGCTGGATGCTGCGCAACGACGGCGGCGCTTGCGGCAGATTGCAATTCCCGGCGCGCAACTGGTGATGGCTGATGGCCGCCAGTTGATTGATGCGTCGTCGAATGACTATCTCGGCCTCGCGCAACATCCGGCGTTGAAGTCGCGCGCCATTGAATGGGTGCAGCGCTTTGGCGCAGGCGCACGCGCTTCGCGGCTGGTCACCGGCACGCTGGAGGCCATCAGCGAACTCGAAGCGCAGCTCGCCGCATTCAAGGGTACGCCTGCCGCGCTGATCCTCAATTCCGGCTTTCAGGCCAATGCCACGGTGTTGCCCGCGCTGTTCAAACTCGCCGGCGGAGAGGATGCGCTGGTGTTCACCGACGCGCTGAACCACGCCAGCCTGCATGCCGGATGCAATGCAGCTGGGGTTACGCAAATCCAGTTTCGCCACAACGACCTGCAGCACCTCGATGAACTGCTGAGCACGCATGTCCAGGGCCGCCCGGCCTTCATCGTCACCGAATCGGTCTTCAGCATGGATGGCGACCGCGCCGATGTCGCCGCCTTGGGCGCGCTGGCCAAACGCCACAACGTCGTGCTGTATCTCGACGAAGCGCATGCCAGCGGCGTGCTCGGGCCGCAAGGGCGCGGGCTGGCCTATGACATCACATCGGGCTTGCATGAAAACCATCCCGATGTTGTCATCATGGGTACGCTGGGCAAGGCGTTTGGCGCGTCCGGCGCCTACATCGCCGGTTCGCAGGCGCTGATCGATTACCTGCTCAACCGCTGCGCCGGCTTCGTCTATTCCACGGCTTCGCCACCGGCGGTGTATGGCGCAGTGCAGGCGGCGCTGGAACTGATGCCGCAACTGGATGCCGAACGCACGCTGCTGGCACAGCGCAGCACGGCATTGCGCGAACGGCTTGCCGCGCTGGGCATCAACACGCTGAATTCGACCACGCAGATCATTCCCGCCGTGCTGGGCAGCGAAGCCGCTGCGCTGGCTGCGCAACAGCGGCTCGAAGCGCGTGGCGTGCTGGCCGTGGCCATCCGCCCGCCGACAGTGCCCAGCGGCCTGAGCCGCGTGCGTTTCTCGCTCTCATCCGCCCTGCCCGATGCCGCCTTCGCCCAGTTGCTGGATGCGGTGGACGCACTGAACGGCTAAACGCTATGCAGCGGCGCATCGCGCACCTCGACATGGATGCGTTTTTTTCTTCCGTCGAGTTGCTGCACTACCCGCAACTGCGCGGCCAGCCGGTCGCCGTGGGTGGACGCCGTGTTGCGCCACCGATGAAAGATGCCGATGGTACATGGCGCTTTACCCGCCTTGCCGATTACGTTGGCCGCGGCGTGCTGACCACCGCCACTTATGAAGCGCGCGCCTTCGGCATCCATTCCGGCATGGGCATCATGCAGGCCGCGCGGCTGGCGCCCGAGGCGATCCTGCTGCCCGCCAACTTTGAAGCCTACAAGCAGGCGTCGTGCCGCTTCAAGGCCGCCGTCGCCGCCATCGCGCCGGACATCGAAGACCGTGGCATCGACGAAATCTATATCGACCTCACCCAGTT
>JBAQUE010000149.1:0-4102 GCA_049297315.1 Rugosibacter sp. | reverse complement strand
TCTCTGGACAAGGCCTTTCAGCGAGCAAAAAGGCAGGGCAGGCCTGCGGTTGGGGTGTTCAGGCGTGCAACCATCCCGCGCGCCCCATGCCTGATCTTGCCCCCATCTTCGCCCCGACCGGGCCGCTTGCCGCGGCCATTGCCGGATATCGTCCGCGTCCGCAGCAGTTGGAAATGGCGCAGCACATTGCGGCGGCGATAGGGGCCAACCGCGCGCTGGTGGCCGAAGCGGGCACCGGCACCGGCAAAACCTTTGCCTATCTCGCACCGGCATTGCTGTCGGGCGGCAAGGTGATTGTTTCCACCGGCACCAAAACCTTGCAGGACCAACTATTCAACCGTGACCTGCCGGCCGTGCGCGCCGCCCTGAAGGTGGGCGCGTCAATTGCGCTACTCAAGGGGCGCGCCAACTATGTGTGTCCTTATCATTTGGAGCGCGCGCTGAATGCAGGGTGGCTGGCGACGCGCGAAGCGGTGGCGCACCTGCACAAGATCGCACGCTTTGCCAAACACAGCAAAACCGGCGACAAGGCCGAGTGCGGCGATGTGCCGGAAGATTCTGCCGCCTGGGATGTGGCCACGTCGACGCGCGAGAACTGCCTCGGGCAGGAGTGTCCCAACGTCAAGGAATGTTTTGTCCTGGCCGCGCGGCAGAACGCGCAGATGGCGGATGTGGTGGTGGTCAATCATCACCTGTTCTTCGCCGATGTGATGCTCAAGGACGAAGGCATGGGCGAATTGCTGCCGGCCTGCAACACGGTGATTTTTGACGAGGCGCATCAGTTGCCGGAAGTGGCCGGGCTGTTCTTCGGCGAGAGCGTGTCGACCTCGCAATTGATCGACCTGGCGCGCGATGTGCGCCATGAGGGCATCGCCTCGGCAAAGGATTATCTGCCGCTGCAGGATGCGGCGCTGGCGCTGGACAAGGCGGCGCGCGACCTGCGCCTGGCCGTGAAAGGCGAAAACCTGCGCCTGCCGGCGGCGCGGGTGGAGGATGAAAAAGATTTCGTGGCAGCCTTGCAAACCCTGGCGGAAAAATTGCAGGAAATGGGCAAACAGTTGGAAACCCAGTCCTCGCGCGGCGAGGGCCTGGCGCAATGCCTGGAGCGGACGCAGCAACTGGCGCAGGGTTTGCAGCGCTGGCGCAGCGGTGCGGCCAGCGAAGGCGGGCAGGGCGTGGTGAAGTGGCTGGAGGTGTATTCGCAGGCGTTGTCGCTGAACCTGACGCCGCTGGACATCGCGCCGATTTTCAAGCGCCAGATGGAAGGCCATCCGCGCGCGTGGATTTTCGTTTCCGCCACGCTCGCCGTGGGCAACGACTTTTCGCATTATTGCCATGCGCTGGGGCTGACCGACGCCGAGACCATGATCTGGGGCAGCCCGTTTGACTACGCAAAAAACGCGCTGCTGTATGCCCCGCAAGGCATGCCCGACCCGAACAGCCCGTTCTACCAGGAAGCCGTCGCCGAGGCCGCCTGGCTGGCGATACGCGCCGCGGGTGGGCGGACTTTCGTGCTGTGCACCAGCCTGCGCGCGATGCGCCGCATCCGCGAACTGTTGCAGGATAAATTGCAAAAAGCAGCGCTCGACCTGCCATTGCTGATGCAGGGCGAGGGTTCTAAAACCGAATTGCTGGATCGTTTCCGCCTGCTCGGCAATGCGATTCTCGTCGCCAGCCAGAGTTTCTGGGAAGGCGTCGATGTGCGCGGCGAAGCCCTGTCGCTGGTGGTCATCGACAAGCTGCCGTTCGCGCCGCCGGATGATCCGGTGCTCGCGGCGCGCATCGACAGCTTGCGTGCGTCTGGCCGCAACGCCTTCATGGAATATCAGTTGCCGCAGGCGGTGATCAGCATGAAGCAGGGCTCAGGTCGGCTGATCCGCGATGAAGATGACCGCGGCGTGCTGATGATCTGCGACCCGCGTCTGACCGGCAAGCCGTATGGCAAGGCCATCTGGCGCTCCTTGCCGCCGATGCGCCGCACGCGCGAGATTGGCGAGGTCGAAGCCTTTTTCACGCAGCCGGTAGAATCCGCCGATGAATGAGCATGGCTGCATTGCCCTGGCGGACCGGCTGAACGCCGGTTGCCATTGTGAATCCCTGGACCGTGAACGCCTGGCCAGCGAGCTGGAGCGCGTCAGCCAGGGGTTTAATGACATGGTCATGGTGCAGCGGCCGCATCTGTTTGCCAGTTCCGTGACTTTCGTGGGCGATGAACACATCCGCCAGATGGCGGCGCTGATTGCGGCGATCGAGCGTGTTGTCGCGCTGCCTGCGTATCAGGCTCATGTATTGGCCGATTCGTTGGCTAATTCGCCGGAAATCGCGCGCCACCAGCCCGGTGCGCGGGGTGTATTCATGGGTTACGACTTTCATGTCGGGCATGCCGGGCCGCAACTCATAGAGATCAACACCAATGCCGGCGGCGGCTTGCTGAATGCCCTGCTGGCGCGTGCGCAAAAAGCCTGCTGCGATGAGGTCGCGGCACTGCTGCCTGGCGACCTGGCGGATGCCACGCCGGAGCAGGTGTTTCTCGACATGTTTCGCACGGAATGGCAGGCTGGGGCCGCGCATGTTCGCCGTTCCGTCAGCGCCGACTTTTTGACGGATTCGTTGCCAGGGACGGTCGCCATCGTCGATCTTGCGCCGCCCCTGCAATATCTTTATCCGGAATTTTTATTGTTCCAGCGGCTGTTTGCGCAGGCGAGCATCGAGGCGATCATTTGCGATCCGGCCGAGCTGGCCTTTCGTGAGGGCGCGCTGTGGTACGGGGCGAAGAAAATCGATCTGGTCTACAACCGGCTCACGGATTTTTCGCTCAGCGAGCCGGCCAGCGCCGCACTGCGCGCTGCCTATCTGGCCGATGCCGCGGTGATTACGCCGCATCCGCGCGCGCATGCGCTGTATGCCGACAAGCGCAATCTCGTTGCACTTTCCGATGCTGATTTGCTCGCTTCATGGGGTGTGGATGAAACGACGCGCCGCTTGCTGGCTGCGGGTATTCCATGCACCGAGCGGGTCACGCCGGCGCGCGCGGCGGATTTCTGGGCGCGGCGCCGGCAACTGTTTTTCAAGCCGGCCACAGGCTATGGCGCCAAGGCGGCCTATCGCGGCGACAAGATCACCAAGCGCGTTTTCGACGAGGTGCTGGCCGGCGACTATGTTGCCCAGGCGCTGGTGCCGCCTTCGCAGCGCATCTTGCAGTTTGGCGAGACGCCCGTCGAACTCAAGATTGACCTGCGCAACTATGTGTATGCCGGCCATGTGCAACTGATTGCCGCGCGCCTGTGGGCGGGCCAGACCACCAATTTCCGCACGCCCGGCGGCGGCTTTGCGCCGGTGCTGGCTGTGCCGTGCAGCGAGGGTAACGCATGAAGGTTTTCGGTTTTGCCGGCTATTCCGGCGCGGGTAAAACAACCCTGCTTGAAGCGCTGATCCCGCGGTTTGTCGCCGCGGGCTTGCGCGTCTCGCTGCTCAAGCACGCCCACCATCATTTTGATATTGACCGGCCCGGCAAGGATTCTTTCCGGCTGCGCGAGGCGGGTTGCAGCGAAGTGATGCTGGTTTCCGGCCAGCGCTGGGCGCTGATGCATGAACTGCGCGACGCGCCGGAGCCCTCGTTTGACGAGCAGGTGGCGCGCTTTGCGGATTGCGACCTGCTGCTGGTGGAAGGCTTCAAGCACATGCCGATCACCAAGCTGGAGGTGTATCGGCCATCGGTTGGCAAACCGCTGATTAGCGGTGAAAATAGCCCTGCCATTGTGGCGATTGCGACCGATGAACCGGCGCAGGTGGCGCAGCAAACGACATTGCAGGTGTTATCACTGAACGATCATGCGGCAATTGCCGATTTCATTCTTCAGCATCAGGGATTCAAATGAGCCTATTGAGTTTTGAGGCAGCCTTAAGCCGCCTGCTGGCAACCGCCACTGCCGTTGCCGAAAGCGAAACTGTCCCGACGCAGGCGGCGCGCGGGCGCGTGCTGGCGACGCCGCTGGTCTCCGCCATCGCCGTGCCGCCGCTCGACAACAGCGCGATGGATGGCTATGCCGTGCGTTGCGCCGATGTGCCCGCTGTTGGTACGCGCTTGCGCATCGCCCAGCGC
>JBAQUE010000148.1:0-5451 GCA_049297315.1 Rugosibacter sp. | reverse complement strand
ACTATGCGCAATCGCCAGCGCGCGGGGCAACAGCGCTTGGGGCGGGTGTATTTCCAGCGCAATCCCCAGGCTCAACGCCTCTTCTGCCGAAACTTCCCTTGCAGAATATATCAATTCCTTGGCGCGTTGCAATCCGACCACCCTGGGCAGGGTATGGAAAGCACCATAATCCGGCACCAGCCCGACACGCATGAAGGCCATGCAAAACCGCGCGCGCGTCGATGCCACGACGATGTCCGCCGTCAGCGCCAGGCTGAATCCAGCGCCAAAGGCCACCCCGTCCACCGCCGCGATCACCGGCCGGTCGAGATTGACCAGTTCAGTCAGATAGGCATGCGCCGAGCTCAGGCGCTGACGCATGACGCCGGCATCGATATCGCTCATGCCATTCAAATCGCCCCCGGCGCTGAAGGTTTCGCCCGCCCCAGTCAGTACAACGGCCTTGATCGCCGGATCCTGCTGGATCAGGCGGGTCACCGCACCCAGCTCTTCACGCATGGTCGGGTTGATCGCATTGCGGCTGGCCGGCCGCGCCAGGGTGATCGTCGCCACCCCGTCGTCCACAACAAACTGGATAGCTTCCAGTGACAGGTCTTCGAGCGTCATGTTAAGGCTTTCCATTAAGGCTTCCCAAATAGTCGGCGCTGGCGATACGGCGAATATGCCATCAATGCTTCTGATACACGGTCACGACGCAGGCACCGCCCAGTCCCAGGTTGTGCTGCAACGCAATCCGCGCGCCCTCGACCTGACGCGCCTCGGCCTGGCCGCGCAATTGCCAGGTCAGCTCCGCGCACTGCGCCAGACCGGTGGCGCCCAGCGGATGTCCCTTGGAGAGCAGGCCACCCGACGGGTTGGTCACCACCTTGCCGCCATAGGTATTGTCGCCGTCGAGGATGAATTTTTCCGCCGTGCCGGGCGGCGTCAGGCCCAGGGCTTCATACGACAACAATTCATTCACCGTGAAGCAGTCATGCAGCTCGACCACATCGACATCTTCCGGGCCAATGCCGGCTTCGTTATAGGCCGCATCGGCCGCCTTCTTCGCCATGCCGTAGCCGATCAGGTTGCGCATGTCATGGCCAAAGGCGTCGACGCCATCGGTGGTGACCGCCTGCCCGGCGATAGACACCCGCTGATCCAAACCGTGCTTTTTCGCGAAACTCTCTGAACACACAATGGCCGCAGCCGCGCCGCAAGTTGGCGGGCAGCATTGCAACCGGGTCAATGGGTAAGTCATCTGGGGCGAGGCCATGACTTCTTCCAGCGTCGTCGGCTTGCGGAACACGGCATAAGGATTGTTGGCCGCATGCTGGCGCGACTTGACTGAAATGCGCCCGAACACGTCGGCGGGAATGCCGTATTCATCCATATATGCCCGCCCGGCCGCGGCAAAAAACTGCGGCGTCCGCGGCGCGGCATCATCAAACTGCTTGTTGTCTTGCAGCGCCTGGATAAAGCGGTCCAGCGGGCTGGGCCGGTCGCTGTAGGCGCCGCCCTTGAGCGCGCCGGGATTCATCTGCTCGAACCCCACGGCCAGCGCACAGTCAACCGCCCCGCTGGCCACCGCCTGGCGCGCCAAAAACAACGCACTGGAGCCGCTGGCGCAGTTGTTATTGACGTTAATGATGGGGATGCCGGTCATGCCCACGCCATACAACACCGCCTGCCCGGCAGTGGAATCGGCATACACATAGCCCGCATAGGCTTGCTGTATCGCGCTGTAGTCCAGCCCGGCGTCTTGCAGCGCCGCCTGCACGGCGCGCGCGCCCATTAGGGTATAGGGATCATTCTCCCCCGGCTTGACGAAGGGAATCATGCCCACGCCTGCCACGAATACGGTATTTGCCGCCATGCTGAACCTCCCCATATGCAAACAAGCGTTTTTTATGATTGCGCCACCTGATCATGCGGCAAACCGCCATACTTCAGGCTATCGGCAAAGTATACACGCCCATCCGGACAATCTCGAAGCCGCCCCCGGCTACGCAAGCTGGCGCAATCTTTCATGGCGAAGGTCTGCGCTGGTCTGTTTTGCCAATAAAATGCGCCCGTTACGCCGACTGCCCTGCGCTTCCTGCGCAAGAAACAGCCCTCCCCGGATCGCGGCCTGCCCGGCCCGCTAACGCCGCCATCCTGCATTTTTTCTTGGTACTTACGTTTTGATCCTGCTCCGCAATCTTGGTTTTTCCCGCAATGGCAATGCGCTGGTCGAAGGCGCATCGTTTCAGCTTCACCCCGGCTGGAAGGTCGGCCTCACCGGCGCCAATGGCTGCGGCAAGTCTTCCTTTCTTGCCCTGCTGCGCGGCGAGCTGCATGCCGACCGCGGCGACCTGGAACGCCCCAATGGCTGGGTGCTGGCGCATGTGGCGCAGGACACGCCGGCGCTGCCCGATGCGGCGCTGGAATTCGTCCTTGACGGCGATCTCGAACTGCGCCAGATCGAGCGGGAATTAACCATCGCCGAACAACATTACGAAGACGAAGGGGAAGCGCACGCCGCAGGCGAAAAAATCGGCCTGCTGCATTCGCGCCTGGGGGAAATTGACGGTTACGCAGCACGCGCCCGCGCCGCGGCCTTGATGCACGGCCTGGGCTTTACCGATGCCGACTTCATCCGCCCGGTGGCCGAATTTTCCGGCGGCTGGCGTGTGCGGCTTAATCTTGCCCGCGCGTTGATGTGCCGCTCCGACTTGCTGCTGCTCGATGAACCCACCAACCACCTCGATCTGGATGCGATTTTGTGGCTGGAAACCTGGCTCAAAAGCTATCAAGGCACGCTGATCCTGATCTCGCATGACCGGGATTTTCTGGATCAAGTGTGCAGCCACATCGTGCATGTGGAAAACCAGCGCATGCAACTCTTTACCGGCAACTATTCCGCCTGCGAACGCGCCCGCGCCGAGCGCCTGGCCAACGACATGGCGCTGGCCGAAAAGCAGCGCCGCCAGGCCGCCCACCTGCAAAGCTATATCGACCGCTTTCGCGCCAAGGCATCGAAGGCGCGCCAGGCGCAAAGCCGCATCAAAATGCTGGAAAAAATGGGCGATATTGCCGCCGCGCATATTGATACGCCGTTTAGTTTCAGCTTTCCCGAACCCAGCGCTTTTTCCGATCCGCTGCTGGTGATCGACCGCGTAAAAGTCGGCTACAGCAAGACGGCGCCGATTCTCGCCAACCTCAACTTCAGCCTGCGCCCGGATAGCCGCATCGGCCTGCTCGGCCGCAATGGCGCGGGCAAATCCACGTTGATGAAATTGCTCGCCGGCGACATTCAACCCTTGGAAGGCGTGCGTGAAGAAGGCCGCAACCTGAAGCTCGGCTATTTTGCGCAGCACCAGCTGGAACAACTGCGCCCAGCCGAATCGCCCTTGTGGCACATGATTCACCAAGAAGCCGCCATGGGCAAGCAAACGCGCGAGCAGGATTTGCGCAATTATTTGGGCAGCTTTGATTTTCGCGGCGACATGGTGGATGCCCCCTGCGGCCGCTTTTCCGGCGGCGAAAAATCGCGCCTGGCGCTGGCCCTGATGATACGCACCGCACCCAATTTGCTGCTGCTGGATGAGCCGACCAACCACCTCGACCTGGAAATGCGCGAGGCGCTGACCATCGCCCTGCAGGAAACCGAGGCCGGCATGGTGCTGGTCTCCCACGACCGCCACTTGCTGCGCGCCACGTGCGATGAGCTGTGGCTGGTGGCCGATGGCAAGGTGCGGCCGTTCGACGGCGATCTCGACGACTACGCCGGCTGGCTGGCCGAAGAGCGCAGCAAGGAAAAACGCAGCGGATCGGCGGCAGGCAATGCATCAACGTCGGCGGCGAATCCGCAAAACCCGGCGCTGACGACACGGCAAGAAACCCCCACCCCGGCAGGAAAACGCTCACCACTCATCAAGGAAGCCGAAAAGCTCGAAGCCCGCCTTGCCGCGCTGCAAGGCGAGCTCAAGCTGCTCGAAGCGCGGCTCGCCGATCCCGCGCTGTACGCCGCGCCGGACAAAGCCTTGCTCACTGACTTGACGCACCGCCAGGCACAGCTTGCGCAAGACATCAGCCAGACCGAAACCCGCTGGCTGGAAGTGCAGGAAACGCTGGAAAGCGCAACATAAAGCCGCACCATGCACGTTGACCTGCCCGCGCCATCTCCCGACGCCTGCGCCGCGAGCGCCGAGCTCACCCGCCTGATTGCCAATGAAATCGCCGCCAGCGGCTGGCTGTCTTTCGCCCGCTACATGGAACTTGCGCTCTACGCGCCGGGCCTGGGCTATTACGCCGGCGGCGCGCACAAGTTTGGCGATGGCGATAGCGGCGGCGACTTTCTCACCGCACCGGAATTGACCCCCCTGTTCGGCCAGGCGCTGGCGCGGCAGGTGGCGCAAGTGCTCACCGCATCCGCCCCGCTGATCATCGAAGCCGGCGCCGGCAGCGGGCGGCTGGCGGCGGATTTATTGCCCGCGCTCGACGCCCTCGGTTGTGCGCCGGAACGTTACTGCATCCTCGAACTCTCCGGCGAATTGCGCGCGCGCCAGGCCAAGGCGATAGGCGAACATGCGCCGCAGTTTCTCACCCGCGTCGAATGGCTGGACACCCTGCCGGAAAAGTTTTCCGGCTGCCTGATCGGCAACGAAGTGCTCGACGCAATGCCCACGCATGCCGTGCGCTGGCGTGAGGATGGCTTGCTGGAATGCGGCGTCGGCCTGGCTGAAGGACAATTCGTCACCGTTGAACGCCCCGCCAGCACGGCGCTGCGTGAAGCGGCGGAAACCATCGCCGTCCATGCGCCCTATCGCGGCGAAATCAGCCTCGCCGTGCGCGCCTGGGTGGCGGAACTCGCGTGGCGGCTGGAAACCGGCGCGATGATCCTGCTCGACTACGGCCTGCCGCGCCGCGAGCTGTATCACCCGCAACGCGACGGCGGCACGGTGCGCTGCCATTACCGGCACCGCGTGCATGACGATCCGCTGTGGTATCCGGGGTTGTCCGACATCACCTCGCACGTGGATTTCACGGCGGTGGCCGAAGCCGGTTTTGACGCAGGCTTGAGCGTGCTCGGCTACACCAGCCAGGCGCAGTTTTTGATCAACTGCGGCATTGGTGAATTACTGCAAGAAAAAGTCGGCGCGGGCAATACGGCAACCGCAGCGAATTTACGCGCCAACGGCGCCGTCAGTGTGCTGCTCTCGCCTAACGAAATGGGTGAGCTGTTCAAAGTCATTGCCCTGGGGCGCGGCATGCCGCAACCATTACTAGGCTTTACGCGGGGCGACCGCGTGCACGCGTTGTAGCCAGACCCCCATCACCCCAGGGCGCCACCTTCACCAGCAGCAGCATGCCCGGCACCGCCAGCACCACACATAATAAAAAGAAGCCAACCCAACCCATCTGCTCCACCAGCACACCCGTTGTCGCATTGATAAACGTGCGCGGAACAGCCGCCAAACTGGTGAACAG
>JBAQUE010000147.1:0-2092 GCA_049297315.1 Rugosibacter sp. | reverse complement strand
GGTTAATGCCGCATAAGTTTTTTTATAAATAGACCAGAGGAGAAGTAAAAGATGCCAAAGCCACTTCCAGCCGGATTCGATGATCTTGTGCGCTTCACGGATAAATGGATACTGCCAACCGAAGCCGCACGCCATTCCACGCGGCTTAACAGCACGTTCGAGGATCTGACGGATTTATATAACACGATGCTCCCGCGCATGGATGCACTGATCACCCATCTGGATAACTACAAGCTTGGCGAAATGCCTGAAAAAGAGAGCAACCTGATGGATCTTGCTTTCAGTTTTATGGAGGTAACGACTGCCGTTGAACTCTTCAAGCGGTCAGGTATCAGAGGGTTTGATCCAACCCGTCTCAAGGTCTGGATGTAATCGCAGTGTGGTGGTGATGCAGTACGCAATTTGTGCAGGTTGTAATGAAGAATTCGGTCAAGTCGCTGGCAGTTCTCAGCAGGCGGGCTTGAGACCAGGCTTTGCTCTACCTATCAGGTAATTTGTTTGTTGTATAAAGGAGATTTTAATGTTGGGATTTAAGATAAAAAGTGCGGTGGCGATAGCCTGTCTTTCAGTTGGTGCTGCACATGCGCTAGGTCTTGCCGGTACGGTCAAGCAAGATAACGGCCAGCCAGTTGCCGGCGTCATGGTCAAAGTCACCAGCGCCAGTGCTGCGGCCCTGAATACCAAGGTTTTCACCGATGCCAAGGGCGAATACGCAGTACCTGACCTGGGCAAGAATGTCGGCGTCAACTCCATCTATGTCGAAACCTTCAAGCTGGGCTACGAGCAAGCCCAGCCGCAAGCCAAGGCATTGGCTGTGGTATTGCCAAAAATCAGCAAGGGTGTCGCGCAAGTTGATTTTGTGCTGAAGCCTACGGCCAACATCGCCGCTCAGGTTCCGGCATCGGCCTGGTTGTCAGCGGCTCCGGAGTCCGCAGAAAAGAACCGCACCATCATCACCTGCACCCAGTGCCACCAGATGCCTAGCGAGCGTACGAAAAAACTCGCCGAGGGTCTTGCCGGTCAGGATGAGGCTCAGCGCGAACAAGTCTGGCGTGCGATGGTCGGTGCGATGCGCAGCGCCATTTATGGCGCATTGCAATCCGAGCATTCGCCGACCATGACCCCGGAACAATTCGCGGAAGCCGCCAAGCCGGAAAACAGCTTCATCGACAAGAAAGATGAAGACATTGTCGCCCCCTGGCTGGCGAAATACATGCCTACCAGCTTCGATAAGTTTGATGCCTCGCACAAGGCGAAGTTTGCCAATGCGCCGCTTGGCGTGACGAAAAAGACCGTGATCCGCGAATATCCGTATGACGAAAAATCATTCATACGGGAAACGGGCGCAGTGAATGGCGAGTACTGGGTGGATGACATCGCGCGCAACCGTATCGGCAAGCTGGATCCCAAGACCGGCGCCTACACCTGGTATGACGTGCCAAGCCCCGGCGCGCCGGCGCCGCACACCATGGTGATGGATGGTGAAGGCAATGTCTGGACAACCCTGTTGGGCGGCGCCGGTGAAATGGCCTCCATGTTCAACCCGAAAACCGGAACCTGGCGCATCTATGGTGGTTTCCCCAAAGGCATGGCGGCGCACGACTTCTCGCAGGGCGCCAACTACCTGATGGATTTCGACAAGAACAACATCAACTGGATGACCATCATCACGCATAACAAAACCATCGGTTTTAACCGCGCCACTGGCGAAGTTACCCCGATCTATGACTTGCCGCTTCCTGATAATGAAACGCCATTCCATATCGGCGCCTATGGCGGTGGCATGACCTCTGACAAGAACTTCTGGTTTGCCCAGTATTACGGCGTCTTGGGTCGTTTCAATACCGATACCCGCAAGGTGGACTTTGAGATCAAATACCCTGGCTATGCCGGCCCGCACCGCATGGTGGTGGCCAGCAATGACCTGATCTATTTGACACTGATCGGATCGGGCCAGGTTTCCGTGATTGACGCGAAGAAAATGAAAGAAGTCAAACGCATTGATCTGCCTGATCGTGAAAGCGCGCCTTACGCCATCAGCCTGGATACGCGCAGAAATGCGTTGTGGATTGCCACAGTGAATAACGACAGC
>JBAQUE010000146.1:0-7721 GCA_049297315.1 Rugosibacter sp. | reverse complement strand
GATGAAACTCAGTGCGCAACGCGCGTGACACCGCCGCCAGAGATGATGCGCACCCGCTCACCGGGGCGGAACTGCTCGTCGGCTTCTTGCGTGATCGCGAGCAACTGGCCGTTTTCCAGCTTGACGGTGATTTCCAGGCCGTCCGTGCGTGTTGTCCGGTTCTCAATGGCATTGCCGGCCACACCGCCAAGCACGGCGCCAACGACAGCGCCAACGGTTGAGCCTTTGCCGCCACCGACATTGCTACCGCCCAGGCCGCCGACGGCCGCACCGGCAACTGCACCAACACCTGATTGGGTACCTTCGATGTTGACGCTGCGCACTGACTCGACAACGCCCATGCGCACGGATTGTTCGCCACGGGTTTGCGTGCGCGAGTAGGATGAGCCGGATTGGCTGGCGCAGGCGGCGAGCATCAGGGTGGCGAGGGCTACGGTCAACAGGCGATAATTTTTCATGTCTTTTCCTTTTGTAAAGTATCAAAGCGGTTCAGCAAATGCTGTCTGGTAACGTGCCGCAATTTCATCATACGTCGGTTTGTGGTTCTGCCCGCCACGATGGGCAATCTTGATCGCGCCCATCAGCGACGCCAGCCGCCCGGTTTTCCCCCACGCCCAGCCCTGGCTGATGCCATGCAGCAGGCCTGCACGATAGGCATCCCCGCAGCCCGTCGGATCGATGACGGCGTCGGGTGCGGCAGCGGGAATGTCGATGCGGCGGCCCTCCGCGTAAATCTGTGAACCTTTGGCGCCCAGCGTGACAATCAAGGCTTCCACCCCGCTTGCCAGTTGTTCCAGCGTGCGCCCGGTGCGGTCGGTCAGCAGCCTGGCTTCGTAGTCGTTGACCGTGCAGTAGTCGGCAAGTTGCAAAAAGTTCAACAAATCATCCTTGTCGAACATCGGCAGGCCCTGGCCGGGGTCGAAAATGAACGGAATTTTTGCCGCGTGGAAGTCGTGCGCATGCTGCAACATGGCGTCGCGGCCATCGGGGGCAACGATGCCAAGCTTCACGCCACGGGTTTCGCTTATCTTGTTCTGATGTGCCTGCATCATCGCGCCGGGATGGAATGCGATGATCTGATTATCGTCCAGGTCAGTGGTGATAAAGGCTTGCGCGGTGAAGCTGCCGGCGATCTCGCGCACATGCTTCGTGTCGAGGCCAAGTTGTTGCAGGCGATGCTGGTAGGGCGCGCTGTCGTCACCCAGCGTGGCCATGATCAGCGGTTCACCGCCGAGCAGCTTCAGGTTGTAGGCGATGTTGCCGGCGCAGCCGCCGAATTCGCGGCGCATGTCGGGGACGAGAAAGGCGACATTCAGGATATGGATCTGCTCGGGCAGGATGTGATTCTTGAAACGGTCGCCAAACACCATGATGGTGTCGTAGGCGAGCGAACCGCAGATGAGTGTGGTCATGTTGTGGTGTGGGGGTTCACGGGTAGAAAAGATAGAGCCGGTAGCCGTTGGCTGTGAGCTGGCCGATGTCGATGATGAGGTTGACAGCGATATCCGCGTTTGGCCGCATGCCTTTGGCGCGCAGTGTTTCTGGCGGCAGGTAGTCTGTCGGCGTGAGCACTTTGCGCGCGATGGCCTTGTCCGCGACGTCGGTCAGCGTGAGTTCCAGATGCGGAAACTGCTGGTCGAAAGGTGCGCGGTTTTTGAGCGTGGCGGATACGATCAGGCGGCCTGGCTGTGCCGGGTCAGGGTGCAGGTCGGAGGCTTCAATCCCGATCAGCTCGGCCTTGGCGGGCAGGCCGACTTTGCAACCGGCGATGCTGCACAACGAGACAAGGGCTGGACGGGCACCAGGGTAAAGAACCGCCAGTTCGACGCGCAGGGCAATGGCGATTTGTATGCCGAGCATCGCCAGCAACAGCAGGCCGCCGGCCAGCCACGGCCAGCGGCGGGAAAGCGTGTTGGTGGCTGTATCGTCAGGCCAGGCGGGAATTTCATCGAGCAGGATATCGGCTGTGGCTGTTTTTTCGCTGCCGTCGGCTAATTCTTCGTGGGCCTCTTCTGGCGCTTGCTTTTCTTCTTCAGTTGCGGCATCGGTTGATTCAATGGTTGATGCGTCCCCTGGCGGTTCTTCTTCCAGAGGTTTTTCTTCCGGTGCGAAAAAAGTCGGCGCTGGCGGTACGGCGGGTTCCATTGCCGCAGGCGCACTGATCGGTCCGGTATCCGGCTCAGGGGATTCGGACGGGGTAGGGATGAATGCTTCGATTAGCGTATCCAGCGCGTTGAACGCATGCTGGCACTGGCCGCAACGCACGCGACCGGCGCGCAGCTTGATCTGTTCCGCAGTGACCCGAAAAGTCGTGGCGCAGGCCGGGCAGCGGGTCAACACGCGGTGCCCTCCAGGCGTACCCAACCGTCATGTGCCGCACCGACATGCAGCGCGATGAATGGCGCGTAGGCGTCGATCACCTGCTGCGCCTGCGCCGCCAGCACGCCGGAGAGCGCCAGCCGTCCGCCGGGGGCGACGCGGCGGGCGAGCAGCAGCGCGAGTACGCACAAGGGGTTGGTGAGGATGTTGGCGATCACGATGTCGAACTGTTCGTCGAGCGGCTGGCCCGAATGCCGCACTTCCAGCGTCACGGCATTGGCGGCCGCATTGTCGCGCGTTGCCTGCAGGGCGTTTTCATCAATGTCCACACCGAGCACGGAGGCGGCGCCCAGCTTTGCGGCGGCGATGGCGAGAATGCCCGAGCCGCAACCATAGTCGAGCAGCGTCTCGCCGCCTTGGATAGTGTCGGTCAGCCATTGCAGGCAGAGAAAGGTCGTCGGATGCGCGCCCGTACCAAAGGCTAGCCCGGGGTCGAGCACCAGGTTGATGGCTTTGGCATCCGGCGCGGCATGCCAGGAAGGCACGATCCACAGGCGGTCGGTAATGCGGATGGGCTCAAACTGGTCTTGCGTCAGGCGCACCCAGTCCTGCTCCTCGACATCATTCATTTCGATTTGCGGCAGGTCGGTGATGCCCGCCTCCAGTGCGGCGCGCGTCACGCGGGCAACCAGGTCGGCCGCCGGTTCGAACAGCGCGATCACGCGGCTTTCGTTCCACAGCGGGATGATGGGCGCGCCGCCGCGGTTGTCGGGCTCGCCAAACTGTGGCGTTTCCAGTTCGGTGCCGGCCAGCGCATCCTCGACACTGACGGAAATCGCGCCTGCGCCCAGCAGCGCGTCGGAAAGCGCGTCGGCATGCATGGCGTCGGTCTCCACGGCGATGCTGACCCACATAGCCCTTATTTCCCCTTGATGGCCGCGTGTTTCTTGGCGAGCTTTTCTTCGAGATAGTGGATGCTCGTCCCGCCCTGCCGGAAGCGTTCGTCCAGCATCAGCTCCTGGTGCAGCGGAATGTTGGTCTTGATGCCGGTGACCATCATTTCAGACAACGCAATGCTCATGCGCATGATGGCTTGCTCCCGCGTATCGCCGGTGCTGATGACCTTGCCTATCATCGAATCGTAGTGCGGCGGCACGGTGTAGCCGGAATAAGCGTGCGAATCAACGCGGATGCCCGGCCCGCCAGGCGGGTGCCAGGTATCGATCTTGCCTGGCGAGGGTGTGAATTTGAAAGGATCTTCGGCATTGATGCGGCACTCGATGGCATGGCCGCGAATTTCAATGTCGCGCTGCTTGAAGCGCAGCTTCTCACCCGAGGCGATGCGCAGTTGCGCCTGCACGATGTCGATCCCGGTGATCTGTTCGGTGACGGGATGCTCCACCTGCACGCGGGTATTCATTTCGATGAAAAAGAAGCCGCCGTTTTCGTAGAGGAACTCGAAAGTGCCCGCGCCGCGGTAATTGATGCGGCGGCAGGCATCCGCGCAGCGCTCGCCGAGGCGCGCGATCAGCCGCCGGTTGATGCCGGGCGCGGGCGCTTCTTCAATCACTTTCTGGTGCCGGCGCTGCATCGAACAGTCGCGCTCGCCGAGATAGACGGAATTGCCATGCGCATCGGACAGCACCTGGATTTCCACATGGCGCGGATTTTCGAGGAATTTTTCCATGTACACCGTGCCGTTGTTGAAGGCGGCGGCGGCTTCGTTGCGCGTCATGCTGACGGCATTGAGCAGCGCGGCTTCGGTGTGCACCACGCGCATGCCGCGGCCACCGCCACCGCCGGCGGCTTTGATGATGACCGGATAGCCCACCGCACGGCCGATCTTGATGATCTCTTTCGGCTCCTCGGGCAGCGCGCCATCAGAACCCGGCACGCAGGGCACACCGGCTTCCTTCATGGCATTCTTGGCGCTGACCTTGTCACCCATCAGGCGGATGGTTTCCGGCCGCGGGCCGATGAAGGCGAAGCCGGATTTTTCCACACGTTCGGCAAAATCGGCGTTTTCCGAGAGGAAGCCATAACCGGGATGGATGGCCTCGGCGTCGGTGACTTCGGCGGCCGAAATGATGGCCGGGATATTCAGATAGCTGAGACTGGAGGATGCGGGGCCGATGCAGACGGATTCGTCGGCCAGCTTGACATACTTGGCCTCGGTATCCGCTTCCGAATGCACGGCCACCGTGCGTACGCCGAGTTCGCGGCAGGCGCGCAGGATACGCAGGGCAATTTCCCCGCGGTTGGCGATGAGAACCTTACCGAACATGGCGATCAGCTGATGACGAACATCGGTTGGCCAAATTCCACCGGCTGGCCATTCTCGACGAGAATGGCGCTGACCGTGCCGGAAACCTCCGCCTCGATCTCGTTCATCAGCTTCATGGCTTCAATGACGCAGAGGGTCTGGCCAAGTTGCACGGCCTGGCCGACTTCGATAAAAGGCGCCGCGCCCGGAGCGCTGGCGCGGTAAAAAGTGCCGACCATCGGCGCCTTGACTTCATGCCCCGCGATTTCTGCAGGCGCTATGCTTGGTGCTGGAATAGTCGGCGCTGGCGCTACGGCGGCAGCCACGCCGCTGACGCTTGGCGCAGGCAGGTTGACCAAGGCGGTTTGGGCGCCAGGCAGATGCTTGGCAATGCGGATTTTTTCATCACCCTCGCTGATTTCGAGTTCGGAGATGCCGGAATTTTGCACAAGGTCGATCAGGGTCTTGAGTTTTCTCAGGTCCATGAGTGGGTTCCTTTGGAATAAGTGTGATGAATACCGGCAGATGCGCAGCATCTGCCATGCGAGTTAAATCAGGCAGCGATGTCCAGCCGTGCCAGTGCTGCCTCAAGGGCCAGTAAATAGCCCTGGGCGCCGAGGCCGGCGATAACGCCGGTGGCGATATCGGAGAAGTACGAGTGCCGGCGGAACGGCTCGCGGCTGTGGATATTGGAAAGATGGACTTCGATGAAGGGAATGGCCACCGCCGCCAGCGCGTCGCGCAAGGCCACGCTGGTATGCGTGTAGCCGGCAGGGTTGATGATGATGAAGCTGATCCCTTGTTCGCGGGCTGACTGCACACGGTCGATCAGTTCGCCTTCGTGATTGCTCTGGAAGCTTTCCAGACGAACGCCACTGGCGCGCGCATGGGTTTCCATTGCGCTATGAATATCGGCCAGCGCCGTGTGCCCATAAATAGCGGGTTCGCGTAGGCCAAGCAGGTTGAGATTCGGCCCGTGGAGCACCAGAATCGCTCCGCCATGATTTCCCTTCGTCGGGGTTTTGCTGCGTTTTTGCGTCTTCATGGCCGCAAGTTTGCCGCAAATGGCTACGGTTTGTCTAGTCTTGCTATTTATTGTTTGATCAGGAACTGCAGGCGGGCCTCCAGCTCGGCTTCGGTAAATTTTCCCAGTTTGACTGCATCAAGCTGACCTTGACGGTTGATGAGCACGGTAAAAGGCAGGGCCTGTGCTGTGTTGCCAAGGGCTTGGCTGCTGCGCATGGCATCCAGCGTGCCAATCAGCAACGGGTAGGCAATTTTTTCGGATATTTGATATTCACGTATTTTATCGACGCTATCAATGCCAATGCCGACAAATTGCACACCGTTGGTTTGATATTTTTTGTGCAGGGTGGAAAACATCGGCATTTCTTCGCGACAGGGAGGGCACCAGGTTGCCCAATAATTCACTACCAGAACCTTGCCTTTCCACGCCGCTAGTTTTTGCCACTGCCCAGTAGAAGTGGCGAACTGGGTATCCATCAACGTATTGACAGACGATTGAGCCGATGCTGCCAGGGGTTGCGATGCCGGTGATGCGTGTTGTTCGCGGCTGAAAAGATAACCGGCGCTACCGGCGATCAGCGAGATGATGGCAATCAGGAGAAAACGTTTCATTTCAGGATATTCCGTATCCAGGGGGACTGCTGGGTAGCGATATGGGGCTGACCAGGAGCGTTTGTACTTCGGCCGCCGCCATGCTCTGGTTTACTGGTTGCCGATGCTGGTTTTTCGGCGGGAAGATATCCAGCAAGATGGTTGTGTCGTCCAGATCAAGCACAAACTGGTCTTCAGCCCCCGTGGGACTTTTCCGCGCGAGTGTGGAAGATTTGAAGACGATGTTGTTGCTGAGCAGCCATATTTCGACATCTTTGCTACAGTCCGCGAACAGTTGCAGATGGATAGGCGAGTAGCGGCCTGCCGTCCCGTCGAGTACGGCGCCGGTGAGTCGTGGCTGAAATTCGTTAAGCAATTGCATGGCGTTCAGTGCGGTCTGGCGCAGCGCATGCACGCGCGCAGCTTGTTCATCTTCCTGATAAATCGCCTGGTAAGCGCGCAGCTCGGCTTGTATTTCCTCATTGGTGGGCAGGGCTTCGCCATTTTCCGCGCCCATGCTGCGTGCAGCCTTGCGTTTCGCCATTGAATAATCGGTAATGCCATCCTCAGCCATCAAACGCGCGGCGGCGCTGGCGATGGCGCGGCGCAAATGACGTGATGCAGGAGGAGCAGGCTTGCGGCGCGGCATGGGAAGACCAAGGGTTAAAATCTGCGGCTATTATTTCACGGAATCGCGCGATGCATATTCACATCCTGGGTATTTGCGGCACCTTCATGGGCGGAATTGCGCTGTTGGCCCGTTCTGCCGGGCATCAGGTCACCGGTTGTGATGCCAATGTATACCCGCCGATGAGCACGCAGTTGACCGAGCAGGGCATCCATCTGGTGGATGGTTTTGGGGCTGACCAGGTGGATTTGAATCCGGACCTCTACGTGATTGGCAATGCGATTTCGCGCGGCAACCCACTGCTTGAAGCCATACTTGAACGTAACTTACCCTATGTATCCGGCCCCCAATGGCTGGCCGACAACATTCTGCGTGGCCGCTGGGTACTCGGTGTTGCGGGCACGCATGGCAAGACGACGACGACATCCATCCTGACCTGGATACTCGAAGAGGCCGGGCTGAACCCCTCATTCCTGGTGGGTGGCGTACCCATTGGATTTGGCGTTTCCGCGCGGCTGACGGACTCGCCTTTTTTCGTGATTGAGGCGGATGAATACGATACGGCTTTTTGTGACAAGCGTTCCAAATTTGTGCATTACCGTCCGCGCACAATAGTGCTCAATAACCTCGAGTTTGACCACGCGGACATTTTTGCCGATCTTGCAGCCATAGAAACGCAATTTCACCATCTGGTGCGTACCGTTCCCGGTAATGGGTTGATCGTGGCGAACAGCGAGGAAGATTCACTGCGCCGGGTTCTTGCGCGAGGCTGCTGGACGCCAGTCGAATGGTTCAATGGCGATCAAGGCTGGCGCGCAGGCGAAACGGCAGCCAATGGTGGCTTCGATGTTCTCCTGGAAGGCAAGCCGGCTGGGCGTGTCAGCGAGTTTGCAC
>JBAQUE010000145.1:0-2685 GCA_049297315.1 Rugosibacter sp. | reverse complement strand
GGACGATAGACATCGCAACTGACGGTCAGCACTTTCTTCTTTTGCCGCTCCTTGAGCCACTTGCCCAGTTTGGCCGTGGTGGTGGTTTTACCTGCGCCTTGCAGGCCGGCCATCAGGATGATCGCGGGTGGCTGCGTGGCCAGATTGAGGCCGACGCTGGCGCCGCCCATCAGGGCAGCGAGTTCGCGCTGCACCACGCCGACCAGCGCCTGGCCGGGCGTCAGCGAACCGATGACTTCCTGGCCGAGCGATTTTTCCTTGACCTGGGCGATGAACTCCTTGACCACGGGCAGCGCCACGTCGGCTTCGAGCAGGGCCATGCGCACTTCGCGCAGCATGTCCGCAATGTTGTCTTCGGTCAGGCGCGCCTGGCCACGGAGGTTTTTGACGACGCGGCCGAGGCGTTGGGTAAGGTTGTCGAGCATGATGGTGGCAGAAAGCTGGCTTGGTGTAGACTTCAAAAATGTCCCCAATAGTAATGCATGTGCTGGCCGCCGCCCTATATTTTGCGCTGGCGCTCCATCTGTGGCGCACGCGCTGGCGCAGTAGCAGCCCCTTACCTGAACAAACACCGGGCAAAATGCATCTGCTAATTGAGCGCGGTGCATTGCTGGCTGCGCTGGTAGTCCATGCGCTGGGCCTGCGCCTGGCGATTTTCAATGGCGAAAACATGCACTTCGGTTTCGCCATTGCCCTGTCTGTCATGTTGTGGCTGGCCATGGCGCTGTACTGGGTCGAGAGTTTTTACGCGCGGCTGGATGGCCTGCAGGCGATTGGCTTGCCGGCCGCCGCCGTGGCCGCTTTATTGCCCGCCTTGTTCAGCGAGCCGCATATCCTGACCAACGTCAGCTCACCTGCCTTCCGTCTGCATTTGTTCACCGCCATGCTGGCTTACAGCCTGTTTACGCTGGCCGCGCTGCATGCCTTGCTGATGGCCGCCGCCGAGCGCAGTTTGCATCGCGGGCGCATGTCTCCGCTGCTGTCCAGCTTGCCGCCGCTGCTGACCATGGAAGCCATGCTGTTCCGCCTGATCCATGTGGCTTTTGTGCTGCTCACGCTGACATTGCTGTCCGGCATCTTTTTTTCCGAAGACCTGTTTGGCCGGGCGCTGCGCTTTGACCACAAAACAGTTTTCGCCATCCTCTCGTGGCTGATTTTCGCTGCCCTCTTGGTCGGGCGGCATCTGCGCGGCTGGCGCGGGCGGATGGCCTTGCGCTGGACGCTGGCCGGCTTCATGGCCTTGCTGCTGGCTTACGTCGGCAGCCGGTTCGTGCTCGAGATCATTCTCGGCCGCGCTTGACTTGATGGACTGAATCGATGGATGAGTTACCGCTTAGCACGCAGTTTGCCGCGCTTGCCCTGCTGCTGCTGCTCTCCGGCTTTTTCTCCATGGCCGAAACCGCCATGATGGCCTCGAACCGCATCCGCTTGCGGCATCAGGCCAAGGAGGGGCATCGCGGCGCTCGGCTGGCCGTCACATTGCTGGGCAAGACGGACCAATTGCTGGGCGTGATCCTGCTCGGCAATACGCTGATCAACTCGCTGGCGGCAATGCTGACCGCCAATATTGCGCTGGTCCTGTTCGGCGAAGAGAAATGGACGCTGGAAGCCGGCGCGCTGTTCGTCACCTTCTGCCTGCTGGTATTCTCGGAAATCACCCCCAAGGTGGCTGGCGCGACTTATCCGGACTGGCTGACAGTCCGCATCAGCTATGTGCTGACCCCCTTGTTGCGCATTGCCTATCCGGTCGTCTGGTTCGTCAACCTGTTTGTCCGTTCCCTGCTGAAACTGTTGCGTTTGCAGCCCAAACCGGGCCAGGAAGAACACCGCCTTTCAGCGGAGGAGGTGCGCGCCGTGGTGCTTGATTCGGGACAATTCATCCCCTCGCAACACCGTTCGATTTTGTTGAACCTGTTCGAACTTGAACATGTCACGGTTGCCGACATCATGACCCCGCGCGGCGAGATTGAAAGCATAGACGTTACCGCACCGCTGGAAGACATCATGGCGCAACTGGCGACCAGCTATCACACGCGGGTAGTCGTCTTCGAAAATGATCCGGCGAATGTCATCGGCGTGCTGCGCCTGCGCCACTTGCTGGCCGAGACTTTTGCCGGCAAGCTTGATCTGGCAACCTTGCGCGAGCGCATGGTGGAGCCCTATTTCATCCCCGCCGCGACGCCGATCTATACGCAGCTTGAGTTCTTCCGCGAAAATCGCCAGCGCCTGGGGCTGGTGGTGGATGAGTATGGCGAGATACAAGGGCTGGTCACACTGGAAGACATCATCGAGGAACTGGTCGGCAAATTCACCACGCGGCAGGCCGACGTGGGCCATCGCCTGGCTTGGGACGAAGCGGGCGCCGTGCTGGTAGATGGCGCGGTCAGCCTGCGCGAACTCAACCGGCAGCTTGGCCTGGAATTGCCCGTCGATGGGCCGCGGACGCTGAATGGGTTGATTATTGAGCACCTGCAGGACATCCCCGAGGTCGGCGTTGCGGTGCGGGTAGGTGACGTGCCGATGGAGGTTGTGCAGACACAGGACCGCAAAATCAAAATGGTGCGCCTACACCGGCCAGCGCAAGAATGATACCCTTGGCATAAGTCAGGGGTAGAATATTCTGAAATCAGCAGGGGGGGCGAATGGCGACAAAAGGTACGACGCAGACTGCGAACGCTTCCAAGG
>JBAQUE010000144.1:0-2778 GCA_049297315.1 Rugosibacter sp. | reverse complement strand
CTCGCGCTGGTAGTCGGGCACGATATAGAAGCACTCCCTGAAGGCTTCCTCGATGCTGTATTTGTGGTTTTCAATACGTGCCATGCTTCAATACCCTTCCGATTTATTGATGCGATGCAGCTGTCCTCAAATAGTCTCGCGCAGAGCGACAAACTGGTTGCTCGACCCTTCCGACCGAAGCTCCAGTTTCGGACTGTTTGACACGACGTAAGCCAGCGGTTGATTGAGAACGAACGGATAAATCACCGCCATCGATTGCAGGCTCGGGACGGACACGGACTTTCCCGTATACCTAAGCGCAGCCTCAACCAGCCACGCGACAGCCAGTTCGTTGTCCAACGCCGTTGGTGCGCGACGAATCAGCCGCTTGCCTTTATCCACCCGCTCTATGGCACCCCAACTGGCCTGTGACTGCAGAACCATGTTGGTCATGCGATAAGTGCCTTCGCGTTCGCCGTAGATCTCACTCATCCGACGATGTACTTCTGCCGAAGTACAGTCGCCCTGCAACGCGGATAAGCGGCCCACCAGCTCGGCCACTTTTCCAAAGAAGGGATAGGTCGAGATGCTCATGCCCCAATTCAATGCCGACACAGCCACGTCAGGATTCGTCTTAAAGATTTCAGCACCACGATTGGCGAACTCGACAAGCTCTGTGCGTGGCTCAAGCCAGAGTCGATTCAATACAGTGCGCGTCTTCTTTCTGGCCGCCACACCAAGGCCAACAGCATCAAGCAGTTCATTCAGGTCATCGAGACTGGCAGTCCCGGCACGAACTTTCAGTGCTGCAACAGCCCATTCAAGCTGAATGAAGCGGTCGAAGCCAATTTGAGGGGCGGTTGAATTCATCCAGTTCAATTCACGTAACTTACTTTGACAAAAGGTACGATCAGCTCTTCCACGGATATCCCGCCGTGAACGACAAGCTGCTCTCCCTGTGTCACAAAGGCTGTTCTCGCACCTGCGAATAGCGGCATGAAGTTTGCAGGCAATCCAGCGATCTCCAACTTGATGGCCCCAGGGCACACAACTGCCGACTCAGACAGCAATGCTTCGCTGCGATAGACCCTGACCCGCTCACCACGTGTCTCTGCGACCACACCCTGGTTGGGGCGCCCGACGCCAACCGCTTCCACATTGCCGTGATCAGATGTCAGATAGACGTGATAGCCCCTGCCGAGGAGCAGGGCAACTAAGCTGTCGACAAAACCAGACTCACACCAACTATCGATCTGATTTGCAATGCCGCGCTTGCCAAGGATCGCACCATGCACGATCTCGTCCACCGTATCCACTACCAGACCTGCCACTTTGATGGCCGAGTTGGACAATGCTGTGTCCAGTTCTTCAAGCTGATCTGTGCGTTTGATGCCCTTGCGGTACATCACCTCGTTGGCTCTCAATCCCTGGTCTTGCCAGAAACGCGACCACTGCGATGGTTCCTGCGCCGTCGTCTCAATGGAGTCGGCAAATTCTCGGGGTTTGAGCCCGGAAAACAATGCCTGCCGCGAAACGGATGTCAGCGTCGGGAGCCATGCGAAGCACGCACCTTCCTCGAAACCGATCTTCGGCGAATACTTAGCGACGCGTTCACGAATCTGAATCCACTGGTCAACCGCCAGACCGTCGAATAACAGGAGTGCTACCTTGTCTTCGCCGGCGCCGCGGCGCATGGACAGGAACCGAGGAACGTGGTGGACCATGACCGGCCCCTTTGCCACCGGAAGCGAGGGCAGATCGGCATAGTGTTTCGCCACCCAGGCATGCAGACGTTCGTCCGCAAGTCGCTGCAACTCCGCAACGCTCTCACGAATACTATCCGCCCGCGCCACATCCAGCCCATGAAAACGCGCCAGAATTTCGCCGAAGCGTCGCGCCATCTGGCTCCAATCACGATGGGAGGATTCAAGTGTCGGCAAGCTGTCGAGCAGGCCCTTGATCCCTTCCAGCACGAGGTTCCGCAATGCAGCCGGGTCTTGAACGACGCCCACCTTCGCCCATTCTGGGATCCCCGTCGGCACGCCCTGCACTGACAGGGGATGCAGCGTGCCATCCATGAACATCGAATCAATGATCGCTCGCACATCGGGGTGATCGAACGGCACTTCGATCCTAGCGACGTATTCCTCATGTGACGGTTCGCTCAAGCGAGAACCGATTACGCCGTTGCGCTCCAGATAGCGGTACCAAGCATCTTGCACGATGCGTAGTAGCGTGCTCTTGGATGCGAAAAGCTCAGCGATAGGCAGGCCCTTGAAGACGTCCCGCTCGCCAAGAATCTGCGCTACATGCACAGCCAGAACGGGTGACAGGCCCGCATTGCGGTAATGTAGGCGGAGCAGCTCCCGCCACAAATCCTCCGGTCGCGAAATCAGGTGCGGACCGATGCGGAAAATATGGGTCAAAACAAAATCTTTCGTTGCTGCCTCACCCAGAGACTGCGACGCATGCTTGGACTGCGCCTCAAACAAAGCCTCCAGATGTTCAGCGCCGATCTGTCGGACCACACCGTAACTGAGCTTGGAAAACAGGTTCGCGAGGCTCAGAGGAACGATCCGTGCATGGCGAAGGTAGTCCCACGGCAAATCTCCCGTTTCCGCAGAGCGCAGATGCAGTACCAGCGCACGGGCCGGCCCTTCCTCGTCGCGGTCCCATGCCTCGCGGTAGCGTTCCTCATACTCCGCCCGAAACGCCACTGAATCTTCAAACGGCAACACTTCGAATCCGCGCTCGCGCAGCAGCGATAGTATCTGCTCATCGAGCAAAACACCGTCAGGG
>JBAQUE010000143.1:0-3278 GCA_049297315.1 Rugosibacter sp. | reverse complement strand
GTCTTCAGGCTCACGCCCAACGCCAGCAGGTGCTTGATCTTCGTGCGCGGCCAGCGCCATTGTTTCCAATAGCCCATTCGGATACGCCGTCTAATCCACTCATCCAGGTCCGGGATCGACCGGTAGTACTCGCTGATGCCACCCATGCGCCAACCCAGGACTCAAGCGGGACGCGCCAAAAGCGACGCGCCCCTTAGCTTCGTTGACGCTGTCAATGCCGATTGAAATCTGACACACCTTTCTGGATGTTGCCGATCTAAAACTGATACACCCCCGTTGCAGCCATCTTGCGATGGTGGGGCATCCGGTATTCAAGCTGATTTGCTCGCGGGTCATCGGCAAGTAGCCGATTTCGTCAATGATGCGTTGCGGGAAATATCCGCACTGACATTTACCCCCAAGAACAAAAAATGCGGTAGATTGAACAAACTCAAAAAATTGCCACACGCTTGACATGTCGCTACCACGATGCGGCATCATGCATCGGCCACTACCGATTGCATTGACAAAATAATTCTGCAAGGAGAACCAACACATGAACACGCCATCTACTGCATCAGTCCACCTTGACGAACCCTGGCGAAACAATCTGCGCGGCAATCAAGCGGCGCTGGCCGGCGCGCGTGACGCGCGCTGGTGGACCGGAAAATCGCCTGCGGCCTGTCCTGGCATGACAGCCGATGGCACACTCACTGCGTTGCCGCTGCCAAACCTGGCGACCTGCACACGCCAGCAGGTGCAGGATTATTTTGACAACGGCTGGACGCTAACCGAGACCCTGTTCGCCGGGCTCAAGGGGGAAGAGGCGTTTTTTCGCCCGCCGTATCACGGGCTGCGGCACCCGATGATTTTTTATTACTGTCATCCGCCGGTGCTGTACGTCAACAAGCTGCTTGTCGCCGGGCTGATTGATGCGCCGCTGGATGCTTATTTCGAAAAACTGTTCGAAGTCGGCGTGGATGAAATGCGCTGGGACGACATGTCGAAAAACGAGATGCAGTGGCCGGATATTAATGAGGCGCGTGTCTACCGCGCCGCTGTGTATGCGACGGTAAGCCACGTGATCGCCACGCATCCGGGGCTGGCGGACGGCCATGCGCCGGTTACCATGAATGATCCGCTGTGGGCGTTGTTCATGGGTTTTGAGCATGAGCGCATCCATCTGGAAACATCCGCCGTCCTGATCCACGAGTTGCCGCTGGACCATGTGCAACGCCCTGCGGCATGGCCAGCGCTATACCCGGCCACGCCGTGTGCGGCGGTGCAGCCTTTGCGCCCGCGTGCTGGCGTCGACTATCCGGCGGCAGACATGCGCGACGTGGCGGCGACCCGCGTCAGCATCGGCAAGCCGACGGACTGGCCGTCTTACGGCTGGGACAACGAATATGGTTCGCGCAACGCGCGCGTCGAGGCTTTCCGCGCCGGCACACGGCTGGTCAGCAATGGCGAGTTTCACGAATTTGTCGTGGCTGGCGGTTATCGCGAAGAGCGTTACTGGTCGCCGACCGGCTGGGCGTGGCGGCGTTACCGCAACATCAAGTGGCCGACCTTCTGGCTGCCGGATGGCCCGGAAGGCTCGCACCGCTACAAGCTGCGCACGCTGTTCGAGAGCATCGCCATGCCGTGGAACTGGCCGGCCGAAGTCAACGCCCATGAGGCGCGCGCCTATTGCGCATGGAAGTCAGCACGTGATGGCAAGACCTATCGCCTGCCCAGCGAAAACGAACACCATGCCTTGCGCGACCCGGTCAATAACGTCACCGATGACCTGGCATTGAACTGCGACGGCATGGCCTTCCGCGAACACGGCATCAACCTGAACCTGGCCTATGGTTCATCCAGCCCGGTGGATGCAGGGCGCGCCACCAGCGCCGGGTTTTACGATGTGTTCGGCAATGTCTGGCAGTGGCTGGAAGATGACCTCAATCCGCTGCCGGGCAGCGAGGTGCATCCGTATTACGATGACTTCAGCAGCCCTTGTTACGACGGCCAGCACCAGATGATTCTTGGCGGCTCCTGGGTGTCCACCGGCGAAGAGGCCGGCCCCTGGGCGCGCTTCCATTTTCGTCCGCATTTTTTCCAGCACGCCGGGTTCCGCCTGGTCGAAGCGGCGCATGATGGCGGTGCTGTTCACCTCAATGACGAAGATGACGCGCATCAGGTGTATGAAGACCAGCAGATGCTGAATGACTATCTGCTGCTGCATTTCGGCAGCCAGGCCGACCAGATGCCGTATGCCTTCGGCCCGCTGGAGGCGACCGAGTTTCCGGTGCGCTGCGCGCAATGGCTGCTCGATGGCGCACAGCAATTCAATGCGGGAACAGGCCGCGCGCTGGATGTCGGCTGCGCCGTTGGCCGGGCGAGTTTCGAGCTGGCGCGGCGCTATCAGGAAGTGACTGGCGTCGACCTTTCGCGCGCCTTTATCGATACCGCCGAAACCCTGCAACGTCATGGCTGCATCGATTATTTCCGCAAGGACGAAGGCGATCTCGGCGCGCGGCTGACGGCGAGAGTCGATCCGGCAATTGACCGGCAGCGCGTGGCTTTCCGCCAGGCCGATGCCTCTTCGTTACCCGCCGACTATGTGGATTTCGATGCCGTGCTGATGGCCAACCTGCTGTGCCGTTTGCCCAGCCCGAAATCATTGCTCGGCCGTTTGGGCGGGCCGCGCGGGCTGGTCAAGGTCGGCGGCCTGGTCGCCCTGTTTTCGCCATATAGCTGGCTCGAACAATTCACGCCGCATGGCGCCTGGCTGGGGGGTTATGCCAAGGATGGCCGCGAAGTGAGAAGCGCCGACACGCTGCGCGAGCTATTCACCCAGCAGGGTTTTGTGCTGCGCCGCGAGGCCGAGATGCCGCTGGTGATACGCGAACACAGCCGCAAGTATCAATATATCGTCGCGCATGCGATGTTGTGGCAGCGGGAGAAATAACTTTAGAAACGGTCAACAAGCCCTCTGCGCTCATTGTGCAGGGGCTTGCGGTTGAAGTTTTTTTCAGCGGTCAGTAATCCAGAACCGCCGGCAGAAAGACTTCAGTCAAGGCGATACGCTGCTTGCCGAAGGCGAACAGCGTGCGCCGCGCCCAGTAGGTTTGCACGGCCTGGCTGTGCGCGAAAATGCCGCGATGCAATGGATGGCGCGCATCAATGGCGGCATAGTCGACGCCCAGGCGGACAGACCCCGGATGCGAGAACAGCAGCGTGCCCAGCGAGCGGCGGCCAAGCTGGCGTAGCCAGCGGTGCACCGCGCCGCGCGGTGCAACGGCGGTGGCGGTGTG